>JAJDOL010000373.1 GCA_022340195.1 Chromatiaceae bacterium | reverse complement strand
GGTGTCGTCGGGCAGCCAGTGCGCCCGGGGCTTGCCACTCATCAGCAGAGTGCGATCCCGCGCGGCCATCAGCTCGGGATCGGCAAAGCGCGCGCTCTCTTTTTGGCACTCGCGGCGCAGGCGCGCGCGCACCATGCCGCTGAACAGGGCAGCACGGTCCTGCGGGATCTCGATCTCCCGGGCTTTGGTGTCGAGCTGTCCGAGCAGCAGGTTCAGGGCGTAGGGCGAGCTGTAGAGCGCCAGCGCGGGGCGATCTTCCAGCTGCGCCCAGACCTGCTCGGCGATGGGGCTCTCGAAGCGCTTGTCGATGAAGGCCTTGATGCGCTCCGGCTCCATGGCCTGCACCTCGATCTCGGGCAGGCGGGTGTGGCGGCCGGCGTCCAGGCGCTGAGAGTAATCCAGCGGCCGGCAGGCGAAGAGCAGGCGCACGCCTGGGTAGTGGCGGTCCACCGCCTCGACCAGGTCGCGCCATTCCCCGACCCGCGCCCGGTAGTCGTCGTCGCTGTCACGAGGGATCTCGTTGAGGCCGTCGAGCAGGAGCGTGAGGGAGCCCTGACGCAGGAAGGCAGCCAGGGGCGGGGCTTGTCCGGCCTCCTTGCGCCATTCGGACTCCAGCCAGGCGAGCGCCGGCAGGTTGGTGCCTCGGTCTTCTTCGGAGAGCCTATCGGGCCGGTAGTCGCGCAGCTGCAGGTAGAGCACCAGCCGCTCGCTATCGGCGAGCCGGCGCGCCTGTTGCAGTTGATAGTGACGCAGCAGGGTGCTCTTGCCGCCCCCCGGCGGGGCGAAGATGACGCTCGCCGGGGCCAGCTGCTGCTCGAACACCGCTGTCATGGCCTCGGCCAGGGTGTCGAAGGGCAGCTGCTGCTTCTCCGCGGGCCCCTCGTCCCGCTCGCGTACCCGCACCTGCACCTGCAGAGGGGTGAAGTGCTCGTCCACCTCCAGATACTCGGGCGTACCCCAGCGCGCGACCGTGGCGAGCTGCCAGGCGAGGAAGGACGCTGGCCGGTCCTTCTTGACCGCCTGCCACAGACTGCGGCGCTCCTCCGATGCGGGAACCTCGCCCCGGGCGCAGATGGCGTTTAGGCGGGCGTAGCATTCGGTCGCCTCTCCCGCGCCGGTAACCAGCGTATCGGCAGGCCACAGCTGCGCCGGGGTGGTGGCCTCCTGGACTGACTCGTCCCCCACCCGCAGAGACTCGGGTTTCTTGCCGGTGATGCCCCAGATCAAGCGGTCGATGCCTTCTCCCGAAGAACCCGCCCGCAGATCGACCCAGGTGCGGTTGCGTAGAAATAGGGGTAGCTCAGGCTCGTTGGGCGCGTCGGGTAGCAGGACCGGGATCACCGGTTTACCCTCACGCACAGCCTGATCCAGCAGGGCCTGCATCTCCTCGTCCTGCCACGGGCCTGCGCCGTCCTTGCCGACCAGGACTGCCCCGGTGGCAGAGCGCTCGATGGCTTTTTCGAGCAGGGGTTGCCAGTTCCGCCCGGGAATGAGTTGGTCTTCGTCCAGCCAGACGCGGATTTGGCGGGCTTCGAGACGCCGCGCCAGCTTACGCACTGCCGGTTTGTCTTTGCTGTTGTGAGAGAGAAAAACGTCGAATTCCGTCACCGCTCCCTGTCCCGCATGTTCTTGGTCGTCGCAAGATAGCACGCTCGGCACGCTGCAGCCCCGCGCGGAAATTGAGTCTCAGAGCATTCTATGCTCGCTCTGCGAGCCACCACAACTTCCATCGGCCATCAGGGGAAATTACCCGAGGGTGTATCGTCGGATACCAATAGGGGTATTGCAGAAGAACCCCCAAAAATGACCAATCTGCAATACGCCTGAGGGTTAACCCATGCCTCGACGCACTTCTGATTGACCGATCGGGAGAGCTTCCGAAACGGGGAGGACTTCTACTCTTGTTTGTTCTTGTGCGGCAGCTTTCTGATGGTCAGCTGCTGTTAACCTCAGGTTTGCTGAATGACGGCTCCTGGCCGACAGCGGAAGTTCCGGCTCCCGTCAAACGCCTGCGACGAACAGAATCAGACGCGGGGAAACCGTCCCGATTTGCGCGAACGGGAAGAAATTCATCAGTGCCATGTTGCTGGTCAGGGATATGGCCGTCGTTGAGCGGGGGATGATGTCCCCTGGGGGTACGGTAGTAATCATAGAGCTCGCGGGTTGCTCCGGGAGAAGATTCAGTAATGACTTCGAGCGTTCCTATGACGTATTTCCTCTGCCCGCCTCAAATTCAATCCAACGCTGTTCAGCGACCTCGTCAAGGTCTTTACTCCGATCTTCCTTGGTCATTGTATCGCCCAGCCGCTGACGGCGGTCACGTCCCATATTGTACATGCTGCCGGTCGCTATGGCCTTCATCCGCTGGTCGACTGCCACTGCGCTCCCGGTCGACGAACGGGCGGGTACCGATAAAGTCCACCGCCACGCTGAGGTCCTCGACGTAGGCTTCGGGCGAGGCGATGGAGCGCGGTTGACCGCCGCTTTCGCCTCCGCAGGAGTCGACATCGGCCACACGCACGGCAATGATCTCCGAGACCCGTGCCCCGGTTTTGTAGAACAGGGTCAGCAGCAGGTGATCACGCTGGGAGGTCCAGGTGGCACCCGGCTCGCGGATCACCGCCAACATCTCCTCGCACGTGATCGAGCTTAGCGTAGATGAGTGTGGTGTTCAGTGAGCGGTGGCGCAGGACATCGGCCACCTCCTTGAGCGAGCTGCCGCTCGCCAGCAGTCGGCTGGCCATGGTGTGGCGCAGCAGGTGGGATCGAGTGTAAGGCAATCCGGCACGGGCATAGGCCTGGCGGATCGTCTTGCCGACGCAGTCGGGGCCGATCTGACGGCCACGAGGAGCGATGCGACGCACGAACACCGCGCGGCTGGTTGTTGGCGGGCGCTCGAGGCGGAGGTAATCGGCGATGGCGCGCCCCGTCGTCTCCGGCAACGGCAGGATGTCTTCGCGCCCGCCCTTGGTCCGGCGTAACCGGATGGTGCCGGCGCGCCAGTCGATATCCTCCAGCGCGAGTCCGGCGATCTCCGCGCGGCGCAGGCCCAGATCCAGAGCGAGCCGCACCATGGCATCGGCTCGGCGCGCCGACGGCCCCTCCCAGCCGAGGGAGTTCTCCAGGCGTTGGACCTCGCTGCTGCTCAGCGCCTTTGGCAGTGATGCCTGCCGCCAGTGACGCGGAGCGGTCAACACTGCGATCAGGGCTTGGACTTGATCACCGCAGGCGGTGCGGAAGCGGAAGTAACCCCGTAACGCCGAGATCACCGCGACAATACCGCCCGGGGAACTGTAATGCGGCTCTGATCGGTAATGAACCGCCGTGCGGCCTCGGGCTTGATCGCCGCGAGATCAACGTGGTCATCGCCGAACTGCTGCAGAAGGAAACATCCAATGATGTGCCGATAGCAACGCCGCGTCGTCGTCGCCAGACCGCGTACCTGGTCCATGTGCACGTCGAAACGACAGATCTCCTCGTTCGCCCGTGTCGTTGCCGACACCCGCTCCGGGATCACGGCATTGGCCCGTAGGACCACAAAAAGATGGCCGAGTGCGGCCCGAAGATCCTCGCGCGTGTGCCCGACCGGAGCCGAACACCGGCAATGCGGCAGGTGCTCGTCGAGAAACTGCGCGACGACCTCTTCGTCAAGCTCCTCCGCGGCCAGCCCGCACTGGCTCATCCACCGGCCAAAGTAAACAAGGCAGCGGAAGTGTCTTCCCGAACTTCACATAGTTTGGAGGTACACATAGACGCTGCCATGTGAAGCTTCACATAGCAGCGTCAAGCGGTACTAAGGCGATCTCCGAAAAATCCCATACGATCTAGGTTGTCTTTTGGTCCATCTTCTGCGCTGCGACAACAGTTACATAGTTCGACTATGCGCCTGTTGTCGCGCCTTGAAGCCGAACGAAAATCCGGCGCGATCTGGTATGAGATTTCCCGTCAATCGCCTTACCCTTGCCGTTGCCCGTCAGCGCAAGCTGAAGGCCCAGTCGCGGTCTGAGCAATCGATGGCGGCATCGATCACCGCCTTCTTGCGCTTCATTGCGTTCGCGATAGCATTGATCCCGGTCGTCAATCTCCATGCTCGTTTTCCGTCGATCGCGGGTATTCCGTATCACAGCTCGAGTGCTACAGTTGCGCGCCATCCGCTTCAGGATTAACCTTGCCGTCGCTTCCGGTCCCCCTCAGCTGAACGGCGCTCTCGGAGTAATCAGTAGCCATGGGTAAACAGTTCATAAAGTTCAAAGGGTTTACAAACGTCGAGTGCGAGTTCTACCCATGCCACGAAGGTGTAAAGAAGGAATTCAACTGCCTATTCTGTTATTGCCCATTGATGGAACGCGAGTGCCCTGGTCCTTACAAGGTCTTCACAGACAAGTACACCAACATCCGCAAGGATTGCTCCGAGTGCAGCCTCCCTCACGATGGAATCGAGCAATCATGGCGATTCATTCAGATGTGGATCGCTACGGCCCCGGTCTGGGACAGAACACCGCAATCCAGCGAAAAGATCAAAAAATACGGACAGCTGGTTAAGACGACCTTCGACCACAAGGACATCGAATGGGCGACCACGCAGGTCGAAGCCTTGTAGGGTGGATGCCCGCAGGGCGATCCACCAACGCAGCGCCTGCGCCTGTCCCCAAATCGTAATGGTGGCGATCGTTCTTGAAGCCGACCATGGAGTCGCGGCTGGAGACCGCCTTAAGCAGCATCAGCCCAGGGAGGCCGAGCGGGCAAAATGCCCACAGGGGTGCCAGAGCGCAAGCAACCAGTGCAGTTTCAACCGATTATGGGCTCCGTCGTTCAATTTCGGCGCCTACCCACTCATAGATCTCGATGGTCGCCGGGTCACACTTGGTGCACCCGCCGCCACAGGTCGATTCCGCCGGCAGTTTTCGAGCCCGGCCCTTGCGCTCCAGGATTGCGAGCATGCCACGCAACGCCTCCGGATCGGATCCGAATCGGTGCGCCATGTCGATCAAGGCGACACGTTTGTGCTCGGCTAGGTAAGCAGTGAGCTCCGATAAAATCATCGAGGTTCTCCTTGTCGCCCAATCAGGCCGCCTCGCGCGCCGCCAGCGGCGTTGATGCCAGGTCCTGTTGCATCCGGTAGCGCATCGCGAGGACGACGAAGGCGAAGATGGCGCCCATGGCTCCGATCCACGCCAGGGAGATCCCGGGATGGCGCGTGAAGATCGCGGCCTGGTAGAAAACCGTCGCCACCATATACCCCAAACCCGTGGTCCAGGCGGCAACGAAAAGCGTCCAACCCGGCGTGGTCTCGCGGTAGACCGCAGCGATTGCCGCCACGCAAGGGAAATACAGCAGGATGAAAAGCAGGTAGGCGAATGCCCCTGCCGCGCCATCGAAGCGCGCCGCCATGGCGCCGAATGTGCCGGTGGTCACCTCCTGTGCCTCGGCCGCAGCCGCCTGGTCGCTTACGTCCCCGATTCCCAGGCCGAGGGGGTCGGCCCAGGTGCCGAGCGCATCGGCCAGGTTGGAGGGGATAGTGACCAGCGCCTCGGCAATTCCGCCTATCAAGGAATAGGGGGTCTGTTCTTCGCCCTCGCCCGCATCGGTGGCAGCCAGTGCGGAGTAGGTCGCATCCAGAGTACCGACCACGGCCTCCTTCGCCAGTACGCCGGTGAAGATGCCGACGGCCGCGGGCCAATTCTCCTCATCGAGCCCCATCGGGGCGAACGCCGGCGCGATGGTGCGGCCGATCTCGGCGAGCAGCGACTTGTCGCTGTCCTCGTTGCCGATGCTGCCGTCGGTTCCGACACTGTTGAGCACGTTGAGCACCAGCACCATGGGTACGATCACCTTACCCGCGCGAAACATGAAGCTCTTTGTCCGATCCCAGGTACGGATCAGCATGCCCTTGAGAGTCGGCAGGTGATAAGGAGGGAGCTCCATGACAAAGGGCACGCTCTCGCCCTGTAGCAGCGTGGTCTTCATGATGAGTCCGGTCACCACGGCAGCACCGATGCCGATCAGGTAGAGGCCGAACACGACATTCTGGCCACCGACGGGGAAAAAGGCGGCGGCGAACAGCGCGTATACGGGTAACCGGGCGCCACAGGACATGAAGGGAGCCATGAGCACCGTGAGAATCCGGTCGCGTTGGTTCTCCAGGGTGCGAGTCGCCATGATGGCGGGCACATTGCAGCCGAAGCCAACGATCAGCGGCACGAAGGACTTGCCCGGCAGCCCGATGGCACGCATGAAGCGGTCCATGACGAAGGCGGCTCGGGCCATGTAGCCGGAGTCCTCCAACACGGATAGAAAGAGAAACAGCGCCCCGATGACCGGGATGAAGGTGGCCACGACCTGGATTCCCCCGCCGATGCCGCTCGCCAGGCCCACAGTCAGCCATTCCGGCGAGCGGAGCGCTGCAAGGATCTCCGCGAAGCCGTCCACGAAGAGAGTCCCAGAAAAGATGTCGAAGAAGTCGATGAAGGCGCCGCCGATGTTGATGGTGAACATGAACATCAAATACATGGCCAATAGAAAGATGGGTATGCCCAGTGCCCGATTGAGCATCACCCGGTCGATGCGGTCCGAGAGATTAGTCGAGACCTTTCCCTTCTGCTCGGTCACATCCTGGGCCAGGGCATGGGCCAGGCCATAGCGGGCGTCCGCGAGCAGGATGTCGATCTCGTCGGCCAAATCGCCGGCGATGGCTTCGAGCTCGGACTCCGATACGGCATCACCGACCAGCTCGCGCGCCAGATCGTCACCTTCCAAGAGACGCCCGGCGAGCCAACGCGGAGAGTCGTTGTTTCGCTCGGCGATCGCCGAGAGCTTCGGCACGAGAGCTGTAATGGCGTCTTCCAGGGCGGTGTGGTACCGGATCTGTGCCGTCGGGACGGGTTTCTGTTCAACCGCCTCGAGCAATGCCCGCTCGAGCGGCTCGATCCCGGTGCCCCGGGAGGCGACCACCGGCAGCACCGGGCAACCCAGGCGGTTGGCCAGCCCTGCCGTGTCGATGTGCATCCCCTTCTCTTCGGCGACGTCGACCATGTTGAGGACGACCAGCAGGGGAACCCGCATCTCGATCAGCTGGGTCGTGAGGTAGAGATTGCGCTCCAGATTCGAGGAATCGAGGATGTTGACGATCAGATCCGCCTCACGCGCATGGACGTAGTCACGCGCGATCTGCTCGTC
>JAJDOL010000332.1 GCA_022340195.1 Chromatiaceae bacterium | reverse complement strand
CACCGCCCGTATGCGATCGCCGTCGCGCAGCGCATCGCCCAGGCGCTTGAGCACAATCACCCCGCAGCCTTCTCCCCGCACGTACCCGTCCGCCGCCGCGTCGAAGGTCTTGCAACGACCGTCCGGCGCCAGCATCCGGGCGCGGGACATGCTGACCATCACGGTTGGGGTGAGGATCACGTTCACACCGCCCGCCAACGCCAGGTCGCATTCGCCCAGGCGTAATGCCTGGACGGCCTGGTGGATGGCCACCAGCGACGAGCTGCAGGCGGTGTCGACGGTGAGACAGGGGCCTTCCAGCCCAAGTCGGTAACTGATGCGCCCGGCTCCCGCCGCGGGAGAGGTTCCGGTGCCGTAGTAGGCATCGAGGCTCTCGTGGGTCATGCCGTTGAGCAGGAGACCGAGGTATTCATGGGTGCTGAGCCCCATCCAGACCCCGCTGCGCGATCCTTCGAGCTGGGATGGCGCGATACCCGCATGCTCGATGGCGTGCCAGGATGTCTCCAGGAGCAGCCGGTGCTGAGGGTCCATACTGGCCGCTTCCCGGGGCGCGACGCTGAAGAACTGCGCATCGAAGCCGTCGACTCCATCCAGCAGGCCGGCTCGCCGTGTCACCATCTTGCCGGCGGCGTCGGGGTCGGGGTCGTAGAAGGCATCCACGTCCCAGCGTATGGCGGGCACCTCACAGACCGCGTCCAGGCCGTTCCGAAGCACCTCCCAGAAGGCGGAAGCGTCCGAACCCCCAGGAAATCGCGCCGCATATCCGACGACGGCGATTGGCTCGGCGGTTACGGCCTCGAGCTCAGCGACCCGCCGGCGCAGAGTCTCGAGCGCGAGCAGCGCCTTCCTCTTGAAATCAGAGTCGCTCATGGGTGGCGGTGCCTTCATAGGTACTGGGCGGACACGCCGCTCTCGTCAGAGGCGGCGAGCGACGCGCAGCACCGGGCGATGACATCCATGAGCGCCCGCTGACCCGAGGACGTGCGGAAGTAGAAGTGATCTCCGGGGAATAGCCGGGAATCGAACGGGCCCTGGGTATGTCTTCGCCAGGCCTCGATCTCTAATGTCGGTACGACCGGATCGGACAGGCCTCCCAGCGCCGTGACCGGGCAGGGCAACGGTGGTCGCTCTGGCCATGAGTATTCCTCCGTGATTTGCAGGTCCGCCTGGAGTGCACGCCCCAACATGGCCACATAGTCGGGCTCCTCCAGTAGCGCAACGGGAATGTTACCGTGCCGCTCGGCGATCCTGAAGACGATATCCCGGGGCGAGAGGTGCGACAGGCGCGGCGCCTGGGAGGCGACATGTGGGGCGCAACGGCCGGACACGACCAGGTGCACCGCCGCGGGCTCGATGAGGACCTCTTCGCAAAGCCTATAAACGACCTCGTAAGCGAGAAGCGCCCCGAAACTGTGCCCGAAGACGAGCAGCGGTCGGTCGGCCGGGGGGATCATGGCCTGCACCAGTGGCGATACCAGCGGGTCGAGTGTCGGCACCGGGTCCTCCCGCACCCGGTATTCGCGGCCGGGCAGAGAGGCTGCGTACAGATTCGCATGGGCCCGCAGCGGCTCGGCCCATGGTCGGAATCCGATGACGCCACCGCCCGCGGGCGGGAAGCAAACCATGGCTACGGTTGCCTCGCCATTGGCGGAAAGGGGTTGGATCCAGTCGGATGCTGTTGCGCGGAAATCGATCACGGCCCAGTCACCCGGATGTCCGATGAGCCCAGTTGGAAGCGTCCGGTCCGCAAGACGACGGGGCTGGCCTCGGCCCTCACGGCGACCGCGACCAGATGACAGGGGGCCGCCTCGATCAGCGCGAACCGCCAGCTGTCTTCACGGTCGCCGAGTCTCGGCTCGAACGATACGCCCAACCGGCCGTACGAGCCGCCGTCGTCCTCGGGCACCACTTGGACGGAGTCCAGCGGCAGTGACAGGCCGCGTCCACGCGCCTTTGCGTAGCTCTCCTTGATTGTCCAGCTCGCGAGGAAGCGCCGTGGGAGCAGGGATGGCTCCGTGGCTCCGAGCAGGCGCTGCTCGACCGGCGCGAAGCAGGTTTCCGATACGCCTAGGAAGTCGGCCTGACGGTCCAGCCGCTCCACGTCGACACCGATCTCTTCAAAGTGCTGACTGACCACGCAGGCCACCAACCCGATGGTGTGGGCGAGGTTGAAGTGCGGCGCCGGATCACCTGCCTGCCGGGCCACTCTCGGCTTGCCGAACCGATTGGTGATGAAGCGCCACTGCCCGGGTGCCTTCGCCGCGCAGTCTGACAACGCGCGGCGCACCAATACCCGAGCGGCTGTGTGCAATCGGCGATCCCGCTCGAATCGCATGCGCTCGATGCGCGCCTTCTCTTCCGGGCTGAGCCAGGCGCGGCAGGCCGTGTCGAAGATATCCGGATCGGCTTGATCGTAGTTCCAGAGCCAAAGGTCGACCGAGTCCGCCCCCTCGCGATGGGACCCCGTCCCATCGTCCTCGGGGCCGTACGCCTTTGCTTCATCGATCGAATCCATGATGACCACAGGCGTCGAATCGAACGCTCGAGCTTGCGTCGCAACAAGAGGGACCTCGAAAGACTTCGACTGCTCGAAAATTGAAATCACACACTGCACCTTGCGCTTGGACTGGGCGTTTTTTACTCTATCGCCTTCGCACTTACAACACCTCCCTGTACACGATAAAGTAGGAGGGAACCGAGAGAAATCCCTCCGGTGGGATTTTTCGGAACGGCGCCGGCCAAGCGCGATTTTCGAGCGCCTTCATCGACAATTGCTCACGCACTTGAAAAAAAGCGGTGCATCCATGCACCGCGCGGGCACCCTGGCGCAGCGTCTGCTGCAGGTGCCGGCCGAGGAGCGAAAGCGCATGCTGCTGGAACACGTCCGGCAGGCGGTCGCCGAGACCGTACGCCTCGACGCGGCGCAGATCCGCGAGGAGGCGGGCTTCTTCGACCTCGGCATGGACTCCCTCATGGCCATCGAGCTGCGCAAGCGCCTCGAGAAAGACCTGGGCCAACCCCTG
>JAJDOL010000298.1 GCA_022340195.1 Chromatiaceae bacterium | reverse complement strand
TTCCGTTCCCCGGCCCACCTCAAAGTGGACAAGAGCATCGTGGACCGGGAGTACAAGGCGCTGGGGTCGATGAGCTTCGAGGAGCGGGTCGTGCTCGTGGTATTCGTCTGCACCGCCTTGCTATGGATTTTTCGCCAGGATTTGGTGCTTGGCTTTGTGCAGATCCCCGGCTGGTCGGGTCTTCTGCCCGATCCCAAGTCCGTCGACGACGGCACCGTAGCCATCTTCATGGCGATGCTGTTGTTCTTCGTACCCACCCGAAGCCTGCAGGCCCGGACGGAGGGCGCAACCCTCCTGGACACCAGCGTTTTTCAGAATCTGCCCTGGGGAATCATCCTGCTGTTCGGCGGCGGATTCGCCCTGGCTAAGGGATTTCAGGTGACCGGCCTTGCCGAATTCCTCGGCGGCCAGCTGCAACTGCTGGCAAACTTCCCGCCGCTGCTCATGATCGGGCTGATCTGCATCTCCCTTACCTTCCTCACCGAGGTTACCTCCAACACGGCCACGACCCAGATGATTCTGCCGGTTCTGGCGTCGCTCGGCGTGGCCATGGCGGAAAACCCGCTGCTACTCATGATTCCGGCTACTCTTTCGGCCTCCTGCGCCTTCATGATGCCGGTGGCAACGCCCCCCAACGCCATCGTGTTCGGCAGTGGCCGGGTCAGAATCGGCGACATGGTGAAGACCGGGTTCTTCATCAATATCATCGGTGTGGTCGTTATCAGTCTGCTGTTCTACTTTCTGGGCACCGTCATATTCTCGATCGAGCCCGGCGTGCAGCCGGATTGGGCCAAGTTGACGGCCTCCCCATAAGCGGAGCCCACCCACCATGATGGCAAAGACGATGATGAAGCGACTACATCGAACGCTGCTTCTGGCGTTGACGATTGCGCTCGCCTCAGGGATCGCACCCGCTCGTGTGGTCGCCGAGGAAAGCGGGAAGTCGGGGGAGAACGCGGTGGTTATCGGCGTACCGCTTCCGCTGACGGGCAAGCTCGAGGATTTCGGGCTGATGATGCAACGTTCGTTCGACATGGCCAAGGAGACGGTCAACGCCGCAGGCGGTATCAACGGTCGGCCCTTGCGGTTGGTCTACAGCGACGACCGAGGCGATGTGCATCGAGCGCGCGCGGTCATCGACGCACTGATCGAACCGGCCGATTCGGTCATGTTGGTGGGCGGTTATCAAAGCGACGTAACCTACGCGCTGGCGCGATACGCCAACCAGAGCGACATACCCTTTCTCGTCTCCACCGCCGCGACAGATCGGATCACGGAACAGGGATGGCGCAACATCTATCGACTGAATCCGCCGGTGAGCGAGTACACCTCGAGTCTGGAGGACTACCTGCTCAAGGAGCTACACCCCAAATCCATGGCCATCGTCTACGAGGACAGCATGTTCGGCACCGACGCCGCCGCCAACATGATGAGCTTCCTCCAGGACAACGGTATCGAGATCAGGAATCTCATCGGTTACTCCACTGAGCGTGCTGACCCGGTGTATTTTCGCGCCCTGCTGGCACCGCTTACCGCGGAGCCGCCGGACGCGATACACATGATTTCGTATCTGGCCGACGGAATCACCCTGGTCAAGGCCATTCGGGAGTTGGGAATTCCCTCGCAACTGACCGGTGCCGCGGCCGGATTCACCCACCCGAAGTTTCTCGATCAGGCCGGCGAGGCCGCCAACGGCTTGTTGGTCGCCACGCTCTGGTCCGGCGAGCTACCCTATCCTGGGGCGAAAAAGTATTTTGATGCCTATCTGGCCACCTTTGGCACGGCACCGGATTACCATGGGGCGGAGGCCTATTCGGCTCTGCTGGTCGCGGCGGATGCGCTGAAGCGCGCATCGACCCTGGCGCCCGAGGCGATCCGAAAGGCTTTGGACGAGACCTTCATGATGACCCCGTTCGGCCCTGTAAAATTCTATTCATACGAAAATTTCGAGCGCCAGAACAGCGTTCGAGCTCAAGTCCTGCGAGTTGGCGATGGGCAGTTCCAGGTGGTATGGCCGGCAGATCTGGCGACCACATCCGGCGCACCTTAGGCCCCCAAACCTCCAAAATGCTGTAATCCCTTTTCTCGACCAGGCATCCGCGGAGTAAAGCCATGCTTCCCGAAATCAAGACGATTCTCTACACAACTAGCTTGGGTGAAGGCACCCGCCCGGTTGTTCGGTTTGCTGTTGGCCTCGCCAAGAAGCTTGGTGCCAGGATTTATCTACTCCATGTCGTGGAGCCACTGAGCGATTCCGACAGCTTTCTCATCGAAGCCTACCTGTCCGCGGAAATGGAGAGCAAGGCCAAGGAATTTGCCGCAAAGATGCGGGAGGACGCGTCCCAGCACGTCCTGGATAAGATCAAGGGCCGGGTAGAGCAATTCTGCACCGAAGACTTCGACGCCACGCCAGAGCAGCAGCGTCAGCTTCTCGACGACATCAGGGTGGTGAGTGGATCGCCTGCAGAGACGATTGTGCGAGAGGCCGAAGAGCTCGATGTGGATCTCATCATCGTGGGCGGCCATACCGGATTCAGCTTGAAGAGCGCAATCCTGGGCTCTACCGCCCGCAAAGTGACGCACCTATCCAGAAAGCCCGTGCTCGTGGTTCCCATGCTTGAAAAAGAAACCTGGGGTAGCTGAGCCCTTTGGTTGCTGATTCGCGCAGGTACTCTGACCAGCGCCGTCAGTGATATTGTTCAGTGGAGTATTGTCCTGGCGCGCGGCGGCTGTGACGCTCCAGACCGCGCTCCTCGAGGATCGATTTAACGTCCTTGATCATTCCCGCGTTCCCGCGCAGCATCACATGGCTGGAGTCTCTCTCGATTGAGATCCCGACCTGAGCCTCCAACTCGCCGTTTGTGAGCAGATCTGTGATGCGCCCCGTCAGGCCGGTTCCGTTTTCCTCGTGGCTCGGGGCCGAGAGAACGCCGACGCTGGACGTTTTCGAGGGTAAAGATTCCACCGGCGGACGTCGAAACCCAGAGCGGATCCCCCGGTCCGAGATCCGACAGTCGCGGCGTCAACGGTCCTCCGGGGACCTCGTTGAAATAGATCTCCAGGGGAAACTCGCCGGGGGCGTTGACCAGGGAGTACGGGCGGCCGCTACGCTCGCCATCAAGGTCGAGCGCTACCTTGGTGTACTCGCCGCGGTCCCATCGAGTAAGACACGCCTCCCTCGAGTAAAAAGCGGTCGACGTCGAACTTTCCGCCGCCGTCCAAATCGCTGTCGAATTGGTGGACGTAACCGCCGCGCGCGAAGGGGGACCAGGGAGATTGCCCTTTGGATCGATCCGTCTCACTGCCGTTAGACTCAGCGAGTAGCGCGCCTTCGTAGCAGTACGCCGCAAGCACGAGCATCAATAGCCGGG
>JAJDOL010000244.1 GCA_022340195.1 Chromatiaceae bacterium | reverse complement strand
GTGCCAGATTGGCTACCAGACTTGCCGCCCACGCCTGCGTTTTCTCCGCTCCTTTCGCCGCAATCAGGGAGGCCGCCAGGGACTGATTTGAGATTTTAAATGGGAAGTATTCGTATTAGCAATTTCTGTTCTAGATTTTCTCGTAGATCGTCATTTCGGCGCATAAGCGCCATACCCCCATTTTGGGGTGTTGAATGCAGCGGGAAACGGCCTATATAAATACCGAGCAAATTGCTATGTTATGAGGGGTGCGCCGCCATGAGTGCAGATCAACTCGCCGAAGACTTCGTAAACGCCGAGTACGAGCACGGCTTCGTTACGGACATCGAGTCTGACACCTTGCCGCCGGGTCTCGACGAGGGAGTGGTCCGGGCGATTTCCCAACGCAAGGGTGAACCGGAATTCATGCTGGAGTGGCGCCTCTCGGCCTATCGGCACTGGTTGGGTATGGAGACACCTAAATGGGCGTCTGTCCACTACCCGGCGATCGACTACCAGGCGATATCCTATTACTCCGCGCCCAAGCAGCAGGAGGGTCCTGAGAGCCTGGACGATGTCGACCCCGCGTTGCTGGAGACCTACAACAAGCTGGGCATCCCCATCGAAGAGCAAAAGGCGTTGGCCGGTGTTGCGGTGTACGCCGTATTTGATAGCGTGTCTGTAGCTACGACCTTTCGAGAAAAGCTCGCCGAGGCCGGCGTCATCTTCTGCGCCATCTCGGAGGCGGTTCGCGACCACCCGGAGTTGGTGCAGAAGTACCTCGGGACGGTAGTGCCCCACACGGACAACTTTTACGCCGCTCTCAATTCGGCGGTGTTCAGCGACGGGACCTTCGTCTATGTGCCCAAGGGCGTGCGCTGCCCGATGGAGCTCAGCACCTATTTTCGGATCAACGCGGCCAATACGGGGCAGTTCGAGCGCACCCTCATCGTCGCCGACGCCGGCAGCTACGTGAGCTACCTGGAGGGCTGCACCGCGCCCATGCGCGACGAGAACCAGCTCCACGCCGCCGTCGTGGAGTTGGTGGCCCTGGAGGACGCGGAGATAAAGTACTCCACGGTCCAGAACTGGTACCCGGGAGACGAGGAGGGACGCGGTGGTATCTACAACTTCGTGACCAAGCGCGGCGACTGCCGCGGAGCACGCTCCAAGATCTCGTGGACGCAGGTCGAGACCGGGTCCGCCATCACCTGGAAGTACCCGAGCTGCATTCTTCGTGGTGACGATTCGGTTGGCGCCTTTTACTCGGTGGCGGTGACCCGTGGCATGCAGCAGGCAGATACGGGAACCAAGATGATCCACTTGGGCCGCAACACCAGCTCGACCATCGTCTCCAAAGGAATCTCGGCCGGAAAGGGCCGGCAGGCCTACCGCGGACTGGTGCGGATCGCCCAAAGGGCCAATGGGGCGCGCAATCACACCCAGTGCGATTCGCTGCTGATCGGCGACAGGTGCGCCGCCCACACCTACCCCTACATCGAGGTCAAGAATCCCACGGCAAAGATGGAGCATGAGGCTACCACCTCCAAAATCAGTGAGGACCAGCTCTTCTACTGCCGCTCACGTGGACTGTCCGAGGAAGACGCCGTATCCATGATCGTAAACGGTTTCTGCAAGGAGGTCTTCAAGGAGCTGCCCATGGAGTTCGCCGTCGAGGCTCAGAAGCTGCTCAGCGTCAGCCTCGAAGGTGCTGTCGGTTAGAGCAGTGAAAGCGGATTGGGAACCCGGGAACCCGCCCGAGGGAACATTTCACAGTCTCAGAGCGCGGGAACGATTACGCAGGTTTTTCGAACGGTTGGAGATTGCAATGCTATCGGTCAAAGGCTTGAAGGCGAGCGTCGATGGAACGGAGATTCTACGGGGTCTGAACCTCGAGGTCGGCCCTGGCGAGGTGCACGCCATCATGGGTCCGAACGGCTCGGGCAAGAGTACGCTGGCGCATGTACTTGCGGGACGGGACGGTTACGATGTCACAGCCGGGCAGGCGCTGTTCGAGGGCGAGGATTTGCTGGGTCTGGAGCCGGAGGAGCGAGCGCAAAGGGGCCTGTTTCTCGCCTTCCAATACCCCGTGGAGTTACCCGGCGTCAACAACTCTTACTTTCTAAAGGCGGCGCTCAACGCCCTACGCACCGCTCGGGGGGAGCCTGAAATCGACGCAGTGGCCTTCATGCGCCTCATGCGTGAGAAGCTAAAGGTCCTGCACCTGGACGACAGTCTGCTCAAGCGCGCCGTGAACGTGGGTTTCTCGGGCGGTGAAAAGAAGCGCAACGAAATTTTCCAGATGGCACTGCTGGAGCCAAAGCTGGCTATCCTCGACGAGACCGACTCCGGGCTTGATATCGATGCTCTGCGCATCGTCGCCGACGGCGTCAATGTCCTGCGTAGCCCCGAGCGGTCGGTTGTCCTTGTTACCCATTATCAGCGTCTACTCGACTATATCGAGCCGGATCAGGTCCATGTCCTAGCCCATGGTCGTATCGTCCGTTCGGGTGGCAAAAAGCTGGCTCTGGAGCTCGAGGAGAGGGGTTACGGCTGGATCGAGGAGGAGAGGGGAGGGGAAGCGGCATGAGCACAGACGCTGTGATGCCGAACAACCTGGCGGGCTGGATCGGGGGAGAGGCCGAGGCCCTGGTGGAGACTGGTCTGCCGTGGCTCGATGCGAAGCGACGCAGCGCGTGGGAGCGGGTGCGGCATGAGAGTATCCCGGACGCGCGCCAGGAGGCGTGGCGCTACACCAATCTGAAGCTACTCATGGCGCAAGGGTTCTCGCGTCACATGGAGCCTGGAGCGCGAGTCGAGCGGACGCATCTGGAGACGGTTCTGGTGCCTGGCCTTCAGGCGTACCGAGCCATTGTCGTGAATGGTCGATTTTCACCTGAGCTTTCCGACCTCGGCGATCTGCCTTCGGGCGTGAGCGCCGGCAGCCTGCTCGCGATGCTGACGCATGACCCGGATGCCCTTGCCGACCACTTGAACAAGCTCGCCGGAGAGGGTGCCAACCTGTTTTCCGCCCTGAACACGGCCGCAATGGATGACGGATTCGTGCTGCTGATCGAACCGCGCGCTCGGGTCGAACGACCGATCGAGGTCCTCCACCTGTCCGTCGGAACCGAAGAGCCCCGCGTCGCTCAGCCGCGTAATCTGGTGGTGCTCGGAAAGGGTGCCGAAGCTACCCTCATCGAGCGCTATGCGAGCCTCGGCGAGCCCCTGTACTGTACCAACTCCTTGCTCGAAATCAGCTTGGAGGATGAGGCTGTCCTTGATCATTGCCGGATCCAGACCGAGAGCCCCAACGCCTTTCACCTGACGGGGCTCTATCTGAATCAGGCGCGAGCGAGCCGTTATCGGGGGGTAAATCTCGGACTTGGTGCAGTCTGGTCGCGTACCGACATACAGGTGCGGTTTTCGGCTCCGTACGCGAGCTCTGATCTAAAGGGACTGTACCTGGCCGGCGACAAGCAGCTTATTGACTATCATCTGGACGTGGATCATGGAGTGGGGCACTGCGCCAGCCGAGAGAGCTTCAAAGGCATCGTCTTCGGTAAGGGGCGCGCTGTCTTCGACGGTCGAGTTCGTGTGGCCCCGGACGCCCAGAAGACGGACGCTCATCTCTCGAATAGAAATCTGTTGCTGTCGGAGTCCGCGGAGGTGGACACCAAGCCCCAGCTCGAGATCCTGGCCGACGACGTCAAATGCAGTCACGGGACCACAGTGGGCCAGATCGAGCCCGAAGCACTTTTCTACCTGCGCTCGCGAGGTATCAGCGAGGCCGCCGCCCGTCGCATGCTCTGCCTCGGTTTCGCAGGTGAGATAATCGATGCCCTGAGCCCGGGACCACTGCGGGATTTCGCGGCGGCGCAGGTGAGCTCGCGGCTGGAGAATGTGCCCCTTGCATAGAAAACGAGGACGACTATGAACAGACTTGCGCGGCTCATCGGATTCGGCAAGAAGCGGCAGGGCGACACCGAGGATGATCCGGTCCACGCCGAACAGAGCGATCAGGAAGTTTTCGTCGAGAGAATGGACTCGCAAGAGCTTTACGAGCCCATCGTGGATGCCCTTCGCACCGTTCACGATCCGGAGATTCCGGTCAATATCTATGATCTGGGCCTGATTTACCGGATTGATATCGCCGAGACCGGGGATGTCGATATCGCCATGACCCTCACGGCACCGGCCTGCCCGGTCGCCGGCGCCATGCCGGCAATGGTCGAAGAAGCGGTTCGCCAGGTAGAGGGTGTCGGCGAGGTTAACGTCGAACTGGTCTGGGATCCGCCCTGGACCCAGGAGAAGATGACAGACGAGGCTCTGCTGCAGCTGGGGATGATCTAGGCCGCTTTGATATTCTGGAGGTTCGGGAAGCGAACCCTAGAGTCAATCGGTTAGCGCAAGATCCGCTCCGCGCCCCCCTGGTTTGTCACAGCTACTACTTAGGCGGTTTCCGAAAAATCTCATACCATCTTGCTTGTCTTTTCGACCGTATTCTGCGTTGCGACAACAGTTACATGTATGAGCAAAGCCGTTGAAGATGCACTTGCGACACTGGCGGACCCATCGAATCCTCGCTGGGCAGATGCCTTCGAGTTCCTGTCGGGCCATCCGGATACCGCGCGACTGATGTTGGAGACCTTTCAGGAAACACTGGAGCAGATGGGCGTCGAGCCAACCGGTGTGGATCCGGTCACGGGCGATCCGGCATATCGATTGAAGGATGTAGCCCGTGTCATTGGCGTCGCGGTTTCGGACCTGGAAGACGCTATGGAGGATTCGCCTCGATAACTCCTGCCCCGGAGCCTTTTCGTTCGAAGTCGGATCCGCCCTGCGGCGAGCCGGTCTGGCGATGTTGCGGCCGCAGACGGTCGGATCCAACCGGTCCCCCTGAACGAGGTTGAGTTTTCGCGGGATCGAATGCGGCCGCGCGTGTAGAATGCCCAACTTTCCGAGGGGGCTGGAGCTTGCTGCAGATCTTGGCCATTGCCGGCGGCGGCGCGTTGGGCGCCTTAGGACGTTTCTGGGTGTCCACGGGTGTCTACCGTTTGCTCGGCCGGGACTTTCCCTGGGGCACGCTGGCGGTGAACACCCTGGGATCCTTCCTGATGGGCCTGCTGTTCGTCCTCTTCATCGAGCGACTCGCCGTTGGGTCGGAAGCACGAGCGGCCGTCCTGGTCGGTTTTCTGGGTGCATTCACGACTTTCTCTACCTTCTCGGTCGAAACCCTGGCATTGATCGAGGAGGGATACCTGGCGCGGGCCTTTCTCAACATGGGGATGAGTGTGTCAGTCTGTCTGCTGGCCTGCTGGGCCGGCCTTGTGCTCGGGAGGTCACTGTGAGTCGCGTTCAAGCCATGATGGTCCGGGTCTATCTCTCCGAGGCGGACCACGAGATGAAACCCCTGCTCAAGTGCCTGCATGACGAGCTCAAGGTGTGCGGAGTCACAGTCATGCGGGGTATAGCCGGTTATGGGGGCTCGGGCGTGGTGCACGAGGCCTCGCTGGTAGATCTGTCATTACACTTGCCGCTGGTGCTCGAGTTCTTCGACCTGCCCGACAAGGCGGAACGGGCCATCAAGCGGATTTCGGATTTCGTCGAGCCGGGACATGTGGTGTCCTGGCCGGTCACCGTCGAAGGGGGCAGGAGAAAATGTTAGATCCCCGTCTGTTGCGGACCGAGCTTCCGTTCGTCGCCGAGCAGCTGGCGCGTCGCGGATTGGCGCTGGACAAGGGTCGATTCGAGGCACTGGAGGCTGAGCGCAAGAAGCTGCAGATCGAAACCCAGGAGTTGCAGAGCCGGCGGAACAGCCGTTCCAAGGCCATCGGCAAGGCCAAGGCCGCTGGTGAAGACATTGCGCCTCTGCTCGCGGAGGTCGCCGTCCTGGGCGATAGGCTCGAGGCGGCGGAAGCGGCGCTGGCTTCCCTGCAGGACGAATTGAGCGAAATCGCCCTGGGCCTTCCCAACATCCCCCACGAGAGTGTCCCCGATGGCGCAAGCGAGGAGGACAACCGCGAGGAGCGCCGTTGGGGCGATCCGCGGGTATTCGGGTTCGAGGCAAAGGATCACGTCGACCTGGGCGTTGCCCGCGGTTGGATGGATTTCGATGTGGCAGCGAAGATCGCGGGCTCTCGCTTCGTCGTCCTTAGCGGTCCGCTGGCGCGGCTGCATCGGGCACTGATCCAGCTCATGCTCGACATCCACACCACGGAGCACGGCTATACAGAGGCCTATGTTCCCTATCTTGTCAACGCCGATAGTCTCTATGGCACGGGCCAACTGCCGAAGTTCGAAGCGGACCTGTTCAAGGTCCCGGGTGAGCGGGACTATTACCTGATCCCCACTGCCGAGGTTCCGGTCACCAACATCGTCCGCGACCTCATCGTCGATGCCGACGACATGCCCCGCAAGTGGGTCGCCCATACCCCCTGCTTCCGCAGCGAGGCAGGCTCTTACGGCAAGGACACCAGGGGTATGATCCGCCAGCACCAGTTCGAGAAGGTGGAGCTGGTGCAGGCGGTGCGCCCTCGGGATTCCTTTGCGGCTTTGGAAGAGCTTACCGGTCATGCCGAGGCGATTTTGCAGCGTCTCGGCTTGCCCTATCGGGTCGTTACCCTGTGCACGGGCGATCTCGGTTTCTCCGCCGTGAAGACCTATGATCTCGAGGTCTGGCTGCCGGGCCAACGGAAATACAGGGAAATCTCCTCCTGCAGCAACTTCCAGGACTTCCAGGCCCGTCGCATGCAGGCGCGCTGGCGCAATCCGGAGACGGGCAAACCTGAGCTGGTCCACACCCTCAACGGATCCGGACTCGCTGTGGGCCGGACATTGGTGGCCGTCCTGGAGAACTACCAGGAGGCCGACGGCAGTGTTCGTGTGCCCGAAGCTCTGCGGAGCTACATGGGCGGGATGGAGACGCTGGGCTGACGCTCCGGAAT
>JAJDOL010000230.1 GCA_022340195.1 Chromatiaceae bacterium | reverse complement strand
GCCCGGCGGCCTTTTGCATATCGCCACGGATTGGGAGCCGTACGCGAGGCAGATACTGGAGCTGCTCACATGCGCCGGTGACCGGTTCGAGAACACGGCCTCTCCCCGTGCATTCGCCTCGCTTCCGCAAGAGCGGCCTCAAACCAGATTCGAGCAGCGCGGCGTGCGCCTCGGGCACCAGGTTCGCGACCTGATCTACCGGCGCCGGGGATATTAGTGGCCGGTTTGCGTCTTTCGGGCGTCCGGCCCAAGTTCCTCGGGCCCGTCGACCTGGAGCTGGCGGCGGGCGAGCTGGTCTTTCTCTCCGGGCCCTCCGGCTCGGGTAAGAGCTTGCTGTTGCGCGCGCTGGCGGATCTGGACCCGCATGAAGGTGAGGTACTCATCGACGGCACCAGGCGTTCCGGCATGTCCGCGCCCGAATGGCGCCGCCGCGTCGGCCTGCTTCCGGCCGAATCCCATTGGTGGACAGAGAGCGTCGGCGATCATTTTTCGGAGTCGTCCGGGGAGACAACCGATCTCCTGAGAAAGCTCGGCTTCGGTTCCCAGGTCCTGAGCTGGTCCGTTGCCCGCCTTTCTACGGGCGAGCGCCAGCGCCTGGCCCTGGCCCGCTTGATCGCGAACCGGCCCGAGGTGCTGCTGCTGGACGAGCCTACGGCCAACCTGGATCCAACCAACCGGGATCGGGTGGAGGCAGTCGTTCAGGATTACCGCCGGGATCGGGTCGCCGCCGTGCTCTGGGTCAGCCACGACCCGGACCAGCGCCTGCGCCTTGACGGACGGCGTTTGTTTATCGCCAACGCGCGTCTGGAGGCCGAGACATGAGCCTGATCAAGCTCGGTCCCTGGGACCTCTCGCTTGCCGCAAGCCTGGTCTTGCTGCTCGCCCTCATGTCCTGGCGCCTTCGCCTCGGGGTGGAGTGGCGCCTGCTGATAGCCGCCGCCCGCAGCACGGTACAGCTGGTTCTGTTGGGACTGGTGCTCAAGGTCTTGTTCGAGCTCGAGAGTCTACCGTGGATTGCCACGCTGGCGTTGTTTATGTTGACGGTCGCCGGCTGGGAGGTAATGGCACGCCAGAAGCGGCGCTATCGCGGCCCCTGGGGCATGGGCATAGGCACCCTGTCCATGTTCATTTCATCCTTCAGCATCACCCTGCTCGCCCTAATCGTCGTCATCCGGGTCGAGCCGTGGTATCAGCCCCAATATCTGATTCCTCTTCTCGGCATGCTTCTCGGCAATACGATGACCGGCATCGCCATCGCCCTGGACAGCCTCACCCGCCACGCCTGCGAGGGCCGCGGCCGCATCGAGGCACAACTGGTGCTCGGCGCGGACTGGGATATTGCCATCGCCGAGATTCGCCGCGACGCCTTGCGCTCCGGCCTGATACCCATCGTCAACGCCATGGCTACGGCGGGCATCGTAAGTCTGCCCGGAATGATGACGGGTCAGATCCTTGCCGGGAGCCCGCCCATGGAGGCAGCCAAGTACCAGCTCATGATCATGTTCCTCATTACCGCCGGCACGGGACTCGGGAGCGTCGCAGCCGTATGGATCGGTTCCCGGCGGCTATTTGACGAGCGCCAACGTCTACGATTGGATCGGCTGCGCTGAGATTATCGATCAACATTTCTGCCTACCAGAACATCTCCGCCATTTGCGCGGTCACCGACGCGCAGGGAATTCCCCTGGACTCGTCCTCAAGCCGCAGTCCCCAGCCCCTGCAACACACGGAATTCGTCCCGCACCGCCGCGCCCTTCTCGAGCTCCAGGTCCTTGGCATGCCTGTACATCTCCTTCTCCAGGGCCTTGAGCTTCCTGACCATCTGCGCCGGGGTCAAGTTGGCGTACTCGGCAATTGCTTCAGCGACCTTTGCGTAGTCCCGAGCCCGCCCCCGGGACCAGGTGGCCGCGCCGGGCGCGGCACCTTCCAATATGTCGGCCACGGCCGTGCGGATGGTCCGGGGGGTGATGCCATGCTCGGCGTTGAAGGCGACCTGCTTGGCGCGCCGACGCTCGGTCTCGCCGATAGCCCGCTCCATAGAACCGGTAATCTTGTCGGCATAGATAACAGCCTTGCCGTTGGCGTTCCGGACGGCGCGGCCGATGGTTTGGATCAGGGAGCCCTCCAAGCGCAAAAAGCCCTCCTTTCATTTCCTACCGGCGCAGCGACGGACGGCAGCGCCGCGGCCCATGCGATCAAACGTCATTTCCGAACGCTCGGCTACGACGTCTTCCTCCCGATTGATCGCCAAGAGTACCGCCGGAACGGATCTGGAACGCAACGGCCTAACCGCGGAGGCACGGCGCGAGGTCCACGAATCGGACGACGAGACGATCGTGTGCAAACTGGTCGTACGCGATCTGCGGCAGCGGTTAGGCTAAGATGCAACACAACCGGTGAGAGAAAACCCTGATCGCCCATGCTGACCCGACTCCGCGTCGACGGCTTCAAGAACCTGATCGACGTCGACCTTCACTTCGGCCCCTTTACCTGCATCGCCGGGGCCAATGCGGTCGGCAAATCAAATTTGTTTGACGTAATTCTCTTCCTCGAGGCACTGATGGACGCGCCGATCATGGACGCGGCCATGGCCGTTCGCGAAGAGAGAGGTTCACTTTCCGACATTCAATACCTATTCACGCAGATGGAGAGAGGTATCTGCCTGCCGATTAAGATCGAAGCGGAGATGCTGGTACCCGGCGAGGGAAGCGACTATCTCGATCAGCCTGCGGAGGCCAAGACCACCTTTCTCGTTTACGGCCTGGAGTTGCAGTACCGGCCACCCGAAGGAACCGCGACGAGACCCCGTATCGAGCTGGTCGAAGAGACGCTCGAATACGTAAAGAAGGGTGAGGCCACTGCCCACCTGCCGTTCAAGCATTCGCCAGGCTGGCGCGACTCGGTGGTCAAGGGGCGGCGCACGAGCCCCTACATCTCGACCGAGACCCAAGACGACGGGTCGCGATTCGTGAAGCTGCACCAAGACAGCTCGACAAGTGGCGGTCGCACCCGGCTGTTCCAGGCCGAGAAGCTTCCCCGTACTGTGCTCTCTACCGTAAATGCCCAAGAGAGCCCCACCGCGGTGCTGGCCCGCCAGGAAATGCTCAACTGGCGTCTGCTGCAATTGGAGCCCTCGGCGTTGCGCGCACCGGACGGGTTCGATGCCCCCTCCCAGCTCGCTCCGAGCGGTGCCCATCTGCCCGCGACACTCTATCGACTATCCCAAGAGCAAGAGAGACGCGACGTCGAGAGCCTCACACCCAATGAATCCTACGTGCGCATGATTCATGCCCCAGGTCAGGGTGGCGAGAAAGCGCTCGCGCAAATCGCCAACCGCCTCTATGAGTTGATCGACCACGTGGGACAAGTGCGAATCGACCGCGACGACAAGCGCGAGCTTTTGACCCTTTTGTTGACTGACAAGCACGGCACCGAGCTACCGGCCAAGGCCCTGTCGGACGGAACCCTGCGATTTCTGGCCTTGGCGAGCGTCGAGATCGATCCGACCCTGACCGGCTTGATCTGCATGGAGGAGCCGGAAAACGGCATCCATCCCGAGCGCATCGGGGCCATGCTGGGTTTGCTCCGGGACATCGCCGTCGACCCGGAGCTGCCCATCGGCGACGACAACCCCTTGCGTCAAGTCATCATCAATACCCACTCCCCCGTAGTGGTCAGTCAAGTTCCGGACGACGCTTTGGTGTTCGCGGTACCGGAACAGCGAGTAGTCAACGGCAGCCTGATCAAAGGCGTGTCCTTCCGTTGCTTATCCGATACATGGCGAGCGGATAGGGCAAACATGGAGGTCATTGCCAAGGGCAAGGCACTCGCGTTCTTGCAACCAATCGCGGAGAAGGGCAATCCCAAGCGAAAAGGGGCGGACCGACGCGTCATCGACCGGGAGGACCTTGTTCAGCTGAAGCTGGAGCTGTAACGAGCAGAAATGGATCGACTCGACTTCACACTGCTCACGGATGGCAGCTCGGACGCCATCTTGATCCACCCGCTTACGTGGATGCTTCAGCAGCACTTTTCTTTTGCGATCAATGGGACCTGGGCCGACCTGCGCCGCCTTCCAAACCAGCCAAAGAGAATGCGCGACCGCATTGCCGCGGCGCTGGACCTTTATCCCTGCCATCTGTTGTTTGTCCATCGCGACGCGGAGGGAGCGTCCCTGGACCGGCGCGTCGCCGAGATCAAAGCCGCTGTCACCGAGCTCCCAGACCCGATGGTCCCGGTTGTTCCCGTGCGCATGCAGGAGGCCTGGCTCCTTATCGACGAGCCGGCCTTGCGGTGTGCCGCGGGAAATCCGAACGGCGGAGTCGATCTCGATATGCCGGCTATCGATCGGTTGGAGGTAATCCCAAACCCCAAGCAGGTGCTTCACGATCTGCTTGTCGACGCGAGCGAGCACACAGGCCGGCGGCGAAAAAAACTCAATCCAAGGCGCCTAGCCATGCGACTCGGGGAGCTGATCGAGGACTATAGCCCGCTGCGCCGGCTGACGGCCTTTCAGCGCGCCGAGGCCGAGACGCTTGCGGTCTTGCGCGGTGGTGTCGGCCTGGTGCCCGCAACCGATCAGACTCTCTGAATCGGCCGTACGAACCTCTATTGCCGCGCCGAAACCCATGGTTTAATCGTGCGGATACCCAACCGAAGGAGCGGAGCATGGTCGACTTCAAAGCCCAACTGGGCACGGCGGATCACCCCGGTCTGCTCGACCGGAAACAACGCCTGGCCCGCATCGAGCGGGGCCGCAACCCCTATGTCACCGGCGAATCGCTTGCACCGGATTCCCCCGTATTCTTCGGCCGCGAGCGGGAGCTGGCCGAGACCCTCGCCGTGCTGCGACGGCCCGAGAAGCCGGGCAGCGTCTCGATCCTCGGGGAGCGGCGCTTCGGCAAGTCGTCTTTCCTCAACCAGATCTACGGCGCCTTGGCGGCCGAGCCCGATCTGGTCAGCATCCACGCCGCCACCCAGGACTGGTCCGACCTCTGCCCGGAGCGCTTCTTCGGTGGCTTGCACTCGACCATCCTTCGAGCGCTGGACGGGAGCGAGCACGGCTTGCCAAGGCTACTGCCGGAGCCGAGCGCGAAGAGAAAGGCCACAGACCAAGTTCGCGACTACTCACGTTTGTGGAACTCCCGCACCGGACCGTTTCGCGACCGATATCCAGCCGACAAGCTAAGGGTAATGGATCAGAAACGTTCGGGACGAGGCTGCAAACCCCATCCCGCGCGGAAAACTGGAAGCCACTTATCGGTGGTCGTGATGAGGAAGTAGGGGTATGTTTGCCGATGAAACGACAGCGACTGCGGGTCGGTCAGCATCGCCTCGGACTGTTCCGAGACTCTCTGCGGAACTCACGAAGCCGAAGGTTTGGGGGGAGCGAGTTACGATACTGGAGAAACCGGGCAAGAATTCGGTATTGGAATGAGGACGGCCCCACCGCAGCCGTTAGCGCAACGTTCTGATGATTGGGGCTCCCAGGCTCACGCTGACTCGACCCGACGAATTCAACCGGGAAGCGGGATATTTTCTCGGTCTCTGGAGCTTCATGGTCAGACCAAGTGGGCATACTGAGCTATCTAGCGATGCGCAATCAGACGAATGAGGAACCGCTCAAACTGCGATCGGTGGAGATCCGCAACTTCAAGGCTATTACGCATACTGGTTTCTTATCGCTCGGTCCACTGACGGCTTTCGTCGGACACAACGGCAGTGGCAAATCCAGCTTGATCGAAGCGCTAGAAACCTACCAATCCATTGTTGTCGATGGACTAGACAGCGCAATGCAACGATGGATGGGAATCGAGCATGTTCGGCATTTCGCTGCCGACGCCAGACAAAGCACGGCCAAGTCAAACAATGCGGTTTCGTTTGAGCTTGAACTTGGCACATCCCTTGGTTGGGTCGGACCCCGGGACTTTTTCACGAAAGTCGATATGGCCGTTCAGGCCGATGCCCAGGAGAGCCGCATCGGCATCGCAAGCGAAACTGCGAGGCACAAGAACGGCTGGTTCTTCGATCGAGAGCGATTACGAATCCGCGATCCCGGCCGATCGCTCCTGACCTTTCCTCCCACCCCTGAACTTCAAAGGTTGGCAGAACACATCCGCGCCTGGCAATTTCTCAGCCTACAGCCCGAGCGGATGGGTATGCCGATACCGCAAAAGCGCACCGCCGGCCAGGTGCGCCTCGCCAAGGACGGCAGCAACGTCGCGGATTATCTGTTCGATATCCAACGGCTGGATACAGCGGCGCTCGACGGAATCGTGCAAACCATCGGCTATGTGCTCCCGTTTGCCAGTAACCTTCAACCGCTGCTGACCTCGGAGTTGGAGCACAAGGCCTACCTGCAGTTGACCGAAGGCAGCTTCAAGGTGCCGGGCTGGATGCTATCTACCGGCACCTTGCGGGTGTTGGCACTACTTGCACTGCTGCGCCATCCCACTCCCCCGCCGTTGATACTTATCGAAGAGCTCGAAAATGGGCTAGATCCGCGCAGCATGCATCTGCTTGTTGAGGAGATCCGCACCGCCGTGTTGGGAGGGATCACCCAAGTGGTGCTTACCACCCATTCGCCCTATTTGCTGGACCTGCTTCAGCTCGATCAGTTGGTCTTGGTGGCGCGGGATGAAAAGGGCGAGCCCCGTTTTCGCCGTCCGGCCAGCGATTCAACCCTGCGAGAGTGGGCCAAGGAGTTCGCCCCCGGTCGGCTCTACACTATGGGATCGCTACATGAGGCTGTCCAGTGACCGCTCCGGTCCTCGGATTGATTTTCGAGTGCGGACCCCAAGGCGCCGACAAACAGGTCTGCGAATATCTCATACAGCATCTCAAACCAGAGGCTAAGCTCCGCAGCAGGACGCTGGACAACAAGGCTAATTTGCTACGGGATGCGGGCCGGGTTGCGGCCCAATTGTTTAAGGATGGTTGCTCCTGCGTGCTGATACTGTGGGACCTGCGACCGGCTTGGCCGAACAAGAAGGACAAACCTTGTCGCCGAGAGGAATGTAACGCTTTGCTGGCACGCTTGTCCGAAGCGGGAATCGCCAACCCGGACCGCCTTCATCTAATCTGCATCGAGCAAGAGTTGGAAAGTTGGCTGCTCGCAAACGAACGGGCTGTCAGTGCCTTTCTCTCTACGCCCGCGCACCCTTACAAGATGCCCCGAGTGCGCAATCCCGACCGCGTGAAGCAGCCCAAGGCGAAGATGATCGAACATTTCGGGGCGGCGCGAGGTTGGCGCTATGTAGATTCGGTGCATGCAATACGCCTGATCCAGGCCGACTCGGTCGACATCAAACGCTTGCGGCGGTCGGCGAGCTTCACCCGCTTCGAAGTGAAGCTGCAATCCTGTGGCGTCGACTAACCGATGCAGGAGCCCCAGTACCCGACGGTGCTGCTCTTCTGCGGCACCACACGGCTGCGGGCCATGGCGCGGGACTACTTTTCCATCCTCTTCAACACCGCCCAGTTCCGCACGGTCAGCTATCTGACCCGAGCGGAATCCGCCGGGGTCTTGGAGAAGCCGGCGCGGGAGACCCTCGAATACGACCCGTCCGTGTTGGCGGACGCCTACCGGTTCACGCGGGGCCAGCCGTTGCTGCTACAGATGCTCGGCGCAGAGCTGATCAACCGCTTCAGCGAGCAGGCGCGCCGGGGCGAGGAGCGCGGCGACTACGTGGATACCAACGACTTCGCGGGAGCCGTCGAGCGGGTGGTCCAGGCCGGGACCAACGCCGCCTTCGAGAACCACTGGGAGGACAGTGACGCGGCCACCCACCGGGTCCTTTCGACACTCGCCTGGGCTACGGACGAGTCGAGCCGGGGCCAGCTGGACATCGGCGGCATCGAGTCGGCCATGCGCGAGACGCGCCTTACCCTTCCCCGCATGCAGACCTTCCGCGTTCTGGAGCGGCTCGCAGACGACGAGATCTTGGAGCGTGACGGCCCCACGTACCGCTTCTGGGTCCCCCTCTACCGCCGCTGGGTCGCTTGGCGCTGGCCGCCAGAGCGGGTGCGGGAGGATATCCTCGACTGAATTCGAACGAAGCTGGGTATGTCGTCGCTACTTGACACTCGCCGCCAACACCGCTCGACATGGGAACGGCTGGAGACGACGACCTTGCTGCGAGAGGCCATCTACCGACTCGCGTGGGTACCGACGCGGAAAGCCGGTGGAT
>JAJDOL010000379.1 GCA_022340195.1 Chromatiaceae bacterium | reverse complement strand
ATTTCATCGAGGTGGAGGTCACAGGATCAGAGGAGCACGATCTTTGGGCGCGTCCCCTGGAGGATTGATAGGCTCGCGGGTCCTCGCATGAGAAAACCCAGGGCGGCCGCACCATACCGACACTGGGCTACTGGGGCTGAGGGCAGCAAAGGATTGCGGTACTGCGGACAGCGTGACCAAACGGGTTCTTGGGAACGGCTCGAATAGCGCTTCGATGCGACTATCCGACGGCCAACCGTTTCGTGGTACGGGATGGACCGCGGAGCCGACCCTACGGCCTTTGGCAGGGTCTGCTGCGCGTACCCAATCCGTTTAAAAAGCGCTCCCGGGTTTGTGCCCGATTTTCTTGAGGACGATCGCCAGGGGGCAGAATCCGGTGAAGGCTGACTGCAGCAGGTTGAAGCCGACAAACGCCGTAAACCAGAGCCAATTGATGTTGACGTAATGGGCGAGTCCGAGAGAGAGCAGGATGAAGAAGCCGGCGAATGCGAGAACAATGCGCTCTATGGTCACGATTGGTGTCTCCCTATTTTGAAATGGATGATGCGGAGCAGAAAATAGAATATTAAGACATGCTAATATTCTTTTCAAGACTGTCAGCGCAATCGCAACCGGAAAGTGGCCCCCCGCTCGATGGTGGCTGTGATGCGGCGACCATTATGGTGGGAGCCGGAGTCGCTCAGGTGTAAAGACAGATATCCGCGTTCTGGGCCAGGGTCAAGAAGGTAGCTGCACCCGCCCATTCGCTGACTTCGTCAATGAAGTCTTCCTGTTTCCACCCGAACAGGTCGACAGTCATTTGGCAGGCGATCAGTGTGGCCTCCGACTCGATGCAGATGTCCCGCAGTTCCTCAATCGGAGCGACTCCCTTTTGGTGCAGGGTCTCGCGCATCAGGGATGTCGCCAAGCGCTCGAAGCCCGGAACAGCGGCCATGACCAGATTCGGTATGTTCCATTCGACATCACGGAACCAGGCCGGACCGAAAGGCATCTTCATGGGCATGGCGGGATTACCCAGAGCGCTGATCTTGAGATCGAGCTTTTTCTTCAGCAGCCCCAGCCCGTAGAAGGTGAAGAACAGGCTAACGTCCCAACCGAGAGCCTTCGCCGTCGATCCAATGATAAAGGGCGGATAGGCCCAATCCAGCGTGCCGCGGGTTACCATGATGGCGAGCGCCGGCGTTCGATCCGCGCTCCGTTCCGCCATCTTCATGGCGAAGCGCTCGTCGAACCACCGGTTGAGGCTGTCTGTGTTCGCGCTCACGATATCCGTTGCCATGGCCCAATCTCCGTTCACAAGGCGACAGCTTCTACCCGACCTGAGTGCGGCCGCAGGCCGGGTGAGCGGCGCGCGACCGTTCGTTCGTGAGGTCTGTTTAGCGTCAGAGCCCGACAAGCTCGGCGTGGACGCCCTGAACCGTTACGGTGTTCAGGATGACCGCTCCGCTGGTTTTCTCCGGGTTGTACCCGACGATGGCCAGATGGGGCTTGTCGTCAGGGTTGTGGACGCTCACCACGCCGTCGATGGCCCGCAACTGCTCTTCGATTTCCGTGCGGCGCTCACGCTCGAGCGTTTGGTCTATGTGTACGACTACGTCTGCGAGTTGGATATCCATTGAATCCTCCGATTCCGATCGTTTTGGTGACAAGCGTTGATCTGCTGCTCCTCGCCGTCCCCGACACCTGTGGCATCTCTATTCGGAGACCGGCCCCCAAAGGATTTGCGGATCGCCCGCTCCCTTACTATAGAGTATCGATGACAATCGAAGGTCCGGAATAGCTCGCGTCTGTTTCCTCGGCGCTGTTTTGATCCTGATCAACAATCTGGAACGCCTCCGGCCATGACATGCGACACTGCCCACACCCGGAACGCGAAAAAATGACCCGATTCGACCGCCTGATCGCGGGGATGCAGGATCCCAGGGCCTATCCGCACCCGGTAGACCGGGTCGAGCATCTGGAAACCCATATCTCCCATGTCCTGCTCGCCGGGGACTACGCCTACAAGCTGAAGAAGCCGCTGGACCTCGGTTTCCTGGATTACTCGACTCGCGAGAAGCGTCGCTTCTGCTGTGACGAAGAGCTGCGTCTCAATCGCAGATTGGCGCCAAAATTCTATTTGGCGGTTGTCCCCATCGCGGGCAGCATCGAGCGGCCTCGCGTGGGCGGAGAGGGTGAAGTGATCGAGTATGCCGTCAAGATGCGGCGATTCGGCCAGGATGATTTGCTCACGCGCCTGTCGATCTCGCGCTCGCTTGCCGACTGCATAGCCGAGCGACTGGCTGATTTTCACGCGACCGTGCCCGCGACCGACGACGCCAGTGAGTATGGCACCCACAGTGCCCTGATTGGCCCCATGCTGGAAAACTTCGAGCAAATCCGCGCACATCTCAGCGACGAGAAAATGCTTGCCAGGTTGCAGCCCCTGGAGATCTGGACCCGCGCACGACGCGACGCCTTGTGGCATGTTTTGGACCGGCGCCGGCGGGAGGGCCGCATCCGGGAGTGCCATGGCGACATGCATCGGGGAAACATCGCCTTGGTCGACGGGGGGTTGGTCATTTTCGACGGCATCGAATTCAACCCCGAGCTACGGTGGATCGACACCATGAGTGAGCTGGCCTTTCTCGTGATGGACCTGGAGGAGGCAGGCGAGGCGGACGGGGCGCGCCGCCTGCTCAACCGCTATCTGGAGCTCTCGGGCGATTACGCCGGACTGCTCGTCTTGGATTTCTACAAGGTCTATCGTGCTATGGTTCGCGCCAAGGTCACCGCTATTCGCCTCGGGCAGGAGGATGTGGAACCGGGGGAGGCCGCGAGGGACCGGGAGGATTTCGAGCGCTATGTCGCTCTGGCAGAGGGCTACACCAAAGGCAAACCAAAAGGCTTGATCATCACCCATGGGGTATCAGGTACCGGAAAAAGCAGGTTGGCCATGGAGCTACGGGAACGTCTGCCACTCATTCACATTCGGTCTGACCTGGAGCGAAAACGCTTGTTCGGCCTCCCGGTACAGGCGCGCACCGGATCCGGAATCCAAGCGGGCATTTACACCCCGGAGGCTGGCGATCGCACCTACCGCCGACTGCAAGAGCTTGCTTCACTTGTCCTGGACGCGGGCTACAGCCCATTTGTGGACGCCACCTTCCTAAAAATGTCCCGCCGTGCTCCTTTCTTGGGTTTGGCGACGCAAAAGGGCTGTCCTTGCATCATCCTCGACCTCGCCGCGTCGAGTAACCTGCTCCGTGAACGGGTAGGGCGCCGGCAGGCCAAGGGAACCGATCCATCCGAGGCAGACCTCCGTGTGCTCGAGGCTCAGCTTGCTTCGGACGAACCCTTGGCACAGGCCGAGCGTTCGCTCGCTATAGGCGTCGATTCCAATCGGCCACCGAAGCTGGAAGAGCTTGTGCGTGTGCTCGCTTGGGATTCTGGTCACCGGGAAATGCAAGAATAATGGCATCATGCAGCAAGATAGATCTTGTTGTGATCGCCATTTTAGGATTCACATTAATGCCTCCAGACGGATAACGGCGCTGGGATAATCAGTACAGTGTCCGTCGAAATAGGTCGTTGTTATTTTTTCGAGCAAACCTTGCTCTCAGCGAGGAGCGTGTCATGACCGAGGAAACACTGACTCTCGTCATCGCTACGGATCGCGGCCTGGGACCCGATCCGCTGACCCTGCATCGCCCCAAGGCAGCGCTGCCGTTCGGTGGCAAGTTCCGGGTCATCGATTTCACACTCGCCAATTGCCTCCATTCCGGACTCCGTCGGGTGCTCGTCCTGACCCAGTACAAATCCCACTCCCTGCATAAACACCTGCGTGACGGCTGGTCCATCTTCAATCCGGAGCTCGGCGAGTTCATCACCCCTGTACCTCCTCAGATGAGGGAGGGTGCGAGCTGGTATGCCGGAGCCCTCGATGGCATCCGTCAGAACCGCTTTCTGCTCGAGCGTAGCTCTGCTACGCGAATATTGGTGCTTGATGGCGGCTACGTTTACCGCATGGATTACGCGGAGATGATACGCGCTCATCTGTCCGGGGGTGCGGATGTGAGCATCGCGTTACGGACGGAGGATGACCCGAATCGTGGTGGTCCGAACGTTCACATGGATAAAGATGAACGTATCTCCGACATTGGCGGGTCAGTCGTCACGGATTCAGGCGACAGCTCTGGTGGAATTGCGGAGCCCAGGCTCAGGACCATGGGGGTCTGCCTTTTCGAGAAGCAAGTGCTGCTGGCCGAGTTGGACCGTGATGAGAGCGGCGCCGGCGGAGCTCGCGGTTTGATGGGCGACCTGGTTCCGTCGCTTTTGAGCTCCCGGCGCGTGCTCGGTTATCGCTTCGGACTGGACCGAGGACGGGTCACGCCGGACCGTTACTGGTGCGATCTCGCATCCATCGACGCCTACTACGATGCCAACCTCGCACTGTTGCGAGCGGATCCACCGCTGGATCTATACCAAAAGGACTGGAGTATCCGCACCTACCAGGGGCAGTACCCACCGGCGCGCACGATTCCAGGAAACTCGGGCACCGAGGGCATCTTCGTCAATTCGATGCTCGCGGCGGGGACACTGATCGTGGGGGGAGGAGTCAATCACTCGATCCTCTGTCCGCGCGTCCGGGTTGAGGATCGTGCGATTGTCGATTCATCCATCCTGTGTGACGGCGTTACCGTTGGCGAGGGCAGCCATCTACGCAATTGCATCGTCGACAAGGACGTACAGATACCTCCGGATATGCGTATCGGCTTCGAGCCGGCGGAGGATCGGCAGCGGTTCACGGTCTCGGACAAGGGTGTCGTCGTTATCCCAAAGGGCTATAGCTTTAGTGGCTAGGGGCTGTTGACATTCACCTGAGCGAGTGGGATTTCGAGCGGTTTTTCGTGCTGCCAAGGCGCGGCGAGAAGGAATAGTTGCTCTATTGCGACGAGCCGCAACACCGGCAGTGCGGAAAAGAGCCGGAATCCCGCCGCGAACGGTGATTGTCAACAGCCCCTGGTACCCTCCCTTCATCTGAGCGTTACTCGATGCCGGCGGCTTGCTTGAAGTAATTCTCCAGCTTTATTCCGTAGTCGATAGCGCGTTCCAACTCCGCTGTGTACTTCTCGACGGCGCCGGCGGATGCGGCTAGTGCCGCCTCGTGGGCCTTGGCATCGACGGCACCGGTCGCCCGCTCGGTGTAGGTGCGGGTTTGTCCACTTGTCTCGAGCTGGAATGGACCGGTCAACTGCCGCGGGTCCACCCTGTTGAGGATGGCGTAGTTGCGGTTTAGATCTGCGATGGACGTGATGAGATCCTGCTTGACGCCGAGGTAACGCGAGAGATACTCGGTGAAGGTTGCGTAGGCGTTCAAGTTGCCGATGTTTGCAGGATCCTCGAGGTAGTCCGGCGCCCACTTGATTGCGAGCACGTTGTAATAGTTCTGGAAGTCGAACAGGTTTACGTCCTTGTCAGAGCGCTCCAACGTCTGATAGGCCTTGTCCAGGGCTTCCTGCACCCAACGGTCGCGGTCTTCCCAGTTGCGCTTGTTGCCGTCGAATTCGGAGGCGTCGAACTCGCTGCCGCCGAAGTCGAAAGCACCGAACTGCTTGAGAAAATCGCCGAAGCCGCCGGCCCGCGCAGGGGCAACCGAGAGGCCAAGAGTCAGGGCGATAGTGGCGGCGATTGAGATTGGCTTCTTCATGGTCCTCGTTTCTCCGAATGGAATCGGGCTTGCGAGCCGCGCGTTGGGCATGCGCTACTCGCGACCCGTGTGCCGTGATTGCCGATGTCTGATGGTACGTTACTAAAGATTCGCGCCCTGGGGGTCACCGAGCTCCGAGTAGGTTTGGATCAGGGCTTGAATGACTTCTCCTTTCTGGGCGGGAATCAGTATCTGAGACGCCTTGATCAAGTCCGGAACCAGCCCGTTTTCGGTCACGAAGTCACCGAACACCTGGTTCATCTCTTCGTTGGTGATCTCCGTGCTCACGGGTCGGAAGCCTTCCTTCTGCAGGGCCAGGAGCTGCATGTCGCGCGTCAACAGAAAGTCCTTGAAGCGCTTTGCCGCTTCCACCTGCTCGCGGGAGTTTCCGTGCCGAAGGGTGTAGAAGGGATGGTCCGATATCAGATTATATTTGGGATAACGGATGATCGGCTTGGGGCCGTCGGGATCGTTGGCCCTGCGGATATAGGCAAGCTTGACGGCCAGGTTTTCGTAGACGAAAACGCTGGACAGAGGCTGTCCGCCGTATCCCGCCTGCATCAGCGGCTCGGCGAGCTTGCCGGTGCTGGTTTTCGTCTGGTCGGACATGTACTTCATAAAGGCGAGATAGGCCTGAAAGTCCGGGTTCGTCAGGTCGTCGGTGCGGATTTTGTAGCGGCTCCGATCCTTGGCGAAGAATTCGTAGGCCATTGCGATCAGCGCCACGGCCCCGCTGTTGGAGTCCTGGGGGCGGGTGAAGCCGAACTGGAAGGTGCGTCCATTGGGATCGAGCATATCGCCGCCGAGCTCTCTGGAGAAGGTCTCGGTTATGGTGTCGAAGCTCATCGACTTCTGGACCTTCTGGTCGATCGCCTGTTGCACCGGCTCCCAGGTAACGAAGACCATGGGGCTGCGGGCGACGGATTCGTCGGTTTCGAACAGGCGGCCGGCGAAGGCGTCCTCCACGACGCCGCGGAAGACGCTGGAGGCCGGGGCCCACACCTGGTACTCGTTGCGACCGTCGTGCATGCTCTTGCCTTCGAGGATCAGGTTGGCCGACTTGATGGAGCCTATCTTGTCGACGACGATACGTATCGGCTTGCCGCCGATGTTGTTCAGCTGCGGATCGGCCATGAAACGCTCGGCCGCTTCCTCGAACCAACCTCGTTTTTCCGAGCCCGCGGCGATCTTCACCTCGATGATGTCGCGGTTTTCGGTAACCGGATAGTTCACCTGTTGCTGGCCGGACGCCGCCGGCTGCACCCTTACCGGCTCGACCTTGAGTGCTTCCGCCTTGACGGTTTTGCCGATGTCCTCCTGACCGTCCCGGGGGAGGACTTGGGGAGCGGGGCTGTCCGGTGTGCTCGGCAGCTGATGGGCCGGAGCCTGCTTGACCTCGCGCGTCGGCGAGCCGGCCGTACCCGTGGGTTTGGTCTGGATCTTGGAAACGTCGACATTGAGGTTTCCGAAGTCGAAAAGCTTTTCGGCTGCTTCGCCGACCGGCATGCCGCCGAGGGCTGCCGCCAGCAGACCGGAGAACAAAAGGAGGGGAAGCCGAAGCTCGAGATCGATCGCTTTCATCGCACTTGTCTCTTAACCGCGAAGGGCGCCGCGACGGGCGCCTCGAAGAATCACAGCAGGTCGCTGAACCGCTCGAAGATCTTGCGGATCTCCGCCGAGTCGCCACGCCGAGTCTCGCCGCCCGTGGCCTCCGTGATAGCCTTCAAGGAACGGTCGTCCGCCTTGTCGCCGAAGGCAATTCCGAACACCGGTATCTTGCAGGCCGGATCGCCCAGGCTGCCGCCCTTGCCGTCGCTCTGGTTGAATCCGATGCGTCGGATCAGCTGCTGTGTTTCGTTTTCCTTTTTCGATGCGTTGTCCTTGCCATCGGTCAGAACAACCAGGATACGGATCGAGCGGTCGGACGGGTTGGCCTTGATGTCGGTGCAAATGTCATCCCAAGCGGAGGCGATGGCATCGCGCATGGCCGTTCCGCCGTTCGGCTGCACCTGCTCCAGGGCTTTGGCGAGCCGGGCCTTGCCTTCGGCGTCCATGGACAGGGGCTGACCCTTGGGCGTGATATTCGCGTAGTCCACCTGATAATCGTAGAGAACCAGCGCCAGACGGTCCTTGTCCTGAAGGCGTCCGGAAAGCAGATTGGCGCTCTCGACCGCCATCTCCATGCGGGACCGCTTGCGGTTGCGCTCCATGTCGAAGATCTTCGCATCCATGCTGCCCGAGCGGTCGATCACCAGATAAACCAGAGACTTCTTCTTGATATCGCGGAAGGCGTCGAGAATTTCCTTGACGACAGCGCCGCTCGGCGTGGCCAAGAAGTTGTGGACGCTGTCGAAGGGACGCACGCCTTTGCTCTCGTTCCACACCACGTCGTAGATGTTTCTGTCCAGGTCCAGGGCGACACCCGGACGGAATCCGTACTGCAGGGCCTGTGCCTGGGTCTGGGCCGACATCAAGTACTCGAAGTAGCGCTTGGCGCCTTCCTCCTCGTCCGCATCCACCCAGTCTCGGGCGACGATGGCGAAGGGGTGATTGGTGGCGAACGTGCCCTCCTTGGGATAGACGGCGACCAGCCGCGGAAAGTCACTCCCCTTCTCGTTGATCGAGGTGTTGGCCTGGATGACGTCGCTCTCATAGATCACGACGGCGTCCGCGTAGCTCGGACCGCCATCGCGCATTTTCTCGGCGTAGAACCCGGTGGATTGCCCGTAGTGGATAACGCTTTCGTGAACCTTGGCCACGAAGTCACGCACCTGTGGATCATCCACCTTGGCTTTGGAGAGGCGCGGGACCGGCTTGCCGGCGGCGGCCTGGGCGCCGGCATAGAATTGGGCAACCAGGGCCGATAGCCCGCTGTTGGAGCGCTCCGGATTGGTCTGTCCGTAACGGAAGGACGGGTCCTTGGCGCGCTCGAAGACCGAGCTCCAGCCAATCTGGTCGGCCGGTCCGAGCTTGGACAGGGCGGGCTCCCACACGGCGATGACGACCGGTGATGAGACCAGGAACCCCTCGACCTTGAGCAGATCCTTACCCGTCTCCTCGCTGTACTCATGGTTGATGAGGTTGACGTAGAGATCGGACGCCGGGCTTGTCGCGTGTACCTCCTGGGGGCCTGCCTGTCCCATCTTGATTTCATTGACACTGTCCCCTGAGCCCTTTGGAATTGCATGGACGCAGATCCGCTTGCCGGATGCCGTCTTCACCCCTTCCGCGTTGAAGGTTTCCGTGACCGCATGGATCCAAGGAGCCTTCTCCGAGCCGTAGGTAAAACGTACGATCACCTGGTTCGTAGCGGGCTGACACGGGTTCTGCTTGCCGCCGGCCGCGACCGGGTTGGTCGTCAATCCCCCGACCAGCAAAAGGACAGCCAAGGGCGCGAGCTGATATCTGAACATGATTTCCTCGCTCGAAGACACTAAAGGGATGGAATGATCGCACGTCGAATCCGACGAAAGTGTGACAATTTTCTAACCATGCAACAAGGGGTATGAGCCGGCAATGCTCTAGTCCCTTGGTCTGCAGTTGTTGAATTTCACATTCGCAACCAGTAGGCTCGATCAAAAAGACACGGGTTCGCTTCCGGGCAGGCTCGCCCGGCAAAATAAGATTCGTAGAGATGGAGGGGGTCGAGCCACTGGGTCGCTTGACATTCAAGAAGGCCCGCACTGCGGATCCTACAGTCGATAAAGCGGTTCAAGTGGGGCCCGCTGTGCGGACCACCGGTTTGTTTCAGCTCTTAACGCATGGAAAACAGTCGGTTAGAAGCGAGTGCGGACAAGCTCTAGTCCAATCAGGTGCTCAACTCGGTGGGGGGCCGTTCGGCGGCTCTCCGCGTATGCTTGTTGTGGGCGCTAGATCGGCACCAGGCCGAAGGTGCATTTCTTCGTGAAAGACTCCGCCGATTTCGTGGTGACGCCGCCGGTCCAATGCGCGGAGTGTCACGTTCGCAGGCTTGCCTTGTTTAAACCCCTCGACCCGGAAGAGGTATCTGTTGCCGAGACCTTTCGTAGTGGATATCGCCACTTGAAAGCGGGAAGCTCCATTTTTCGACAGGGTGAGGACATCAAGGAGGTCTACACTTTGCACGATGGCTGGGCCTTCCTGTATCAGAATCTCGTCGACGGAGGACGGCAGATTCTCCGATTTATCCTGCCCGGCGATTTTTTCGGATTTCAGGCGGATATAGGAAATGGCGTACGCATCCATTCCGCACAGACACTGACTGCTGCTTCTTTGTGCGTCTTCCCCAGCTCTAATATCCTGGACATGGTTCGAGATCATCTGGATCTCGGAATTCGGCTGATATGGATGACAGCCCATGACGAGGCGGTCGCCTATGAGCAAGTGGTGAGCTTGGGCCGGAGAACCGCCCGGGAGCGTATTGCTTACCTATTATTGGATCTCTTCCATCGGTTGCGGGCACGCCGACAAAACCCCAACGAGATTCATACGGTGGAAATACCCTTGACCCAGGAGCTGATCGCGGACGCCTGCGGTTTGACACAGATACATGTGAACAGGACGCTGAAGTCGCTGAGAAACGACCGTATCCTGGAGTTGAAGGGGGGAAGGCTTCATGTGCCGGATTTGGAGGTTCTATCTTGTGAGGCCAAGCAGAACTATAATGTTTTCACTAAGCGACCCATGCTCTAGGGCGATTTCTGTCGAATAAAACACAAACGGCTTGTTTTGTTGCCGATCACCGCCCTATTGCAGCACGAGTTGCGTTAAATTGCTTGCTCGCGATCTAAATGAAGTGGTAGGAGAAAGAGATGGAGACTTGGGATTCCGTCGACGACATTTTGCAGTACGCCATAAACCAAGAAGAAGAGGCTGCGGACCTGTATAGGACACTCGCCTCCCGAACCAAGAAGCCCGGTATGCGACAACTTTATCAAGGCTTTGCCCGAGAAGAAGAGGGCCACAAGGCGAAGTTGATGACCATCAAAGCCGAAAAATTGATGCAGCCGGCGAGTATCCAGACGGTAGACATGAAGATGACGGACTATCTGGTAGAGCCGGACGCGGATCCCGATATGGGTTATCAAGGCGCTCTGATTCTTGCCATGAAGCGAGAAAAAGCGGCGTTCAGGCTATACAGTGATCTTGCGGAAAAGATCTCCGACTCGGGATTGAAGGCGACCTTGCTGTCGCTTGCCCAGGAAGAGGCTAAACATAAACTTCGCTTCGAGCTCGAATACGATGAAGTGGTTCAGTCCGCAAACTGAGCTACCCCCTGAAAAATGGGTACAGCGAGTAACTGTGGTGGTTGGCATTCAATCCGGCGATGGAGTAACTGAATCGCATGTCCCTCCCATTCAGGAGGTTAAAGACGTATTGAATTAACCACCGACGCAAGAGGAGGAAGCGGTGAGAAAGAACACGCAACAAGCGCACAATTGGGATTGGCTTGCCGATCCGGATGCTGCTCTTGAGCTGTACAGCACCGAGCGGAAGGCGTTTTACGCTTGGCAAGCGGCCGAGTGTGAATGGTCAGAAGCTACCCGCGAAATAGCATCGACGGATCGGAGCAAAATGACGAAGGATCAGCGCGATTCCTTGGATGCGCTGGAAAAGCGCCTCAACGAGACGGCCGAGGCCTATGAACGAGCCCGACAACAGTTGCATGAGGCATGGAGTGCCTGAGACGCCACAGCGCTGCGATTATGATATCGGCCGATATCCCACCAAAAATGCAGGTGCTCTGAAACTACGCTCTTCGAGTTCCGCGCTGAAAAATCCCATGGAAGGGATTTTTCGAGATTCCATTATCCGAGTCTTGACTCTTTGCTTGCCTTACGCTTGCTTCTTGCGGACCAGGGAGCGAAAACGCAGGTCAATAACGCCCCTGCTGATGGTGGATATAGTTGCTCATTTCGACGAACTGCATATTCATTCGTTGGGTAATCTTATGCACTTCACGCGCGATGGCACGCATGAGCTTGTAGACCGTCTGCGGATGTTCATCCAACAGGCCCTCGAGATCTTTGCGGTTGATCTGAAGGATTTGCGAGGTATCGTCGGCCATGAGTGTTGCGCTGTGCTCGGAATCGTCCAGGAACCCCATTTCACCGGCCATCTCACCCTCGCGGATGCACGCGAGCGTGACCTGTTTGTTGCCTCCTGTGCTCCGATTCACTTGTAGGCGTCCCGTGATGAGGATGTAGAGGGAGTTGTCCTTTTTCCCTTGCTCGATCAGGACATCTCCCTTTTCCAATCGCCGCACGGTAACGATTTCCGCAAGCCGCTCACACTCGTCTTCTGCGATCTCGTTGACGAAAGGTATCCGGCAAAAGGTTTTCATCAACGCCTTCTTATCGGGTTTCGGCGTCTCACCCATCGCCTCCGGCTCAGGCTCGCGTGTCGATGCCCCGCTCGACTCGGCCGATCCCTTATCTTCAATCTCCATTTTTATTTCGGCTATAGCCTTGGCCTTGATGTCTTCGAAACTGCTAACCATCACATTACTCCGTGCTATATGCTGCTAAATCTACTTGTTCGATACTCGTCTCAGCTCGATAGAAATCGATCGATACCGATAGCGGCTTGGTGACCATCCGCAATCGCACTGATGGCGTCTGCTGAGCTATTTGAAATGTCGCCGCCGACGAAGAGCTTCGGGATACCCGTCTGGCGATATTCGTTTGAAACTACCTTGCCCCGCTTCATTTCGATCTGGTCGGCGTAGGCTTCGGACAGGAATCCGTAATCTCCACCCTGGCCGATGGCCGAGATGATGGAATCGTAGGTTTCGGTATGGATCCTATCCTCCCTCAATACCGGTCTGGGTCGGCCACCCTTGTTGTCCGCCACCATCTCGGCCTCGCCCCACAGGATGTTGACCTGCTCTGGAGAGGGTCCCTTCTCGACCCGTACTGGGATCGCCTGGGTTACGAAGCGCACCTGCTCGGCCTGCGCCTCGTGGATCTCCTCCGGATCGGCGGGCATATCTTCGATTCGGCGGCGATAGAGAATAGTGACCTCTGCGCCGAACCGGCGGGAGACCCTTGCCGCGTCCATGGCAACATTGCCGCCGCCAATCACGGCTACGTGCTTTCCCACACCGGGGTCCCGGTCGTGAGTTACGTCGTCGAGCACCTGCAGTCCCGACAGAACCCGCGGGTGCTTTTCCCCGTCGATGCCCAGCCCGTATGGGTCGCTCAGACCGACGGAGAAGAAGACAGCATCGAAGCCCTCCATGAGCTCGGAAAAGGCCAAGTCCCGGCCGACTCGGGTATTGTAGTGGATAACCGCGCCCAGGGAGAGGATATGGTCGATATCCCGATCGAGTTGCTGGTAGGGGAGGCGGTAGCTGGGCACGCCGTAGCGCAGCATGCCGCCGGCCTTGTCGTGGCTCTCGTACAGGGTGACGGCATAACCCAGCTTGATCAGGTAATAGGCGGCGCTCAATCCGCCGGGGCCGGCGCCGATAATGGCGACCGTACGGCCGTTCGGCGCGAATTGATCCTGGAGAATATCCGCGTATTCGTCCTCGGGTACCTGGTCACAGATGTAACGCTTGAGCCAGCGAATCGCCACCGGATCGCCCATGTGTCCGACCGAGCACACATCCTCGCAACGATGGGTGCAGATACGTCCGCAGGTAGCAGGCATGGGGTTGGTGCGGTAGAGCAGTCGCAGGCCGCTCTCGAAATCGCTGTCGCGGACCGCTTTGATGTAGTCGGGAATGTCCATGTGTGCCGGACAGGTAGCGACGCAGATGCCACAGTCCACGCAGCGCTCGGCCTCTTTCCGCGCCTGCTCGGCCGAGTAGCCCTTCACCACCTCGAGGAATGACTGCACCCCTTGCTCCGGCGCGAGCATCTCCATTTCCTGGCGGTCATAGTCGAGCAGCCGGTAACCCGGGTCGCGACGATAGCCCAGCTCCGTTCTGTCCCAGGGATTTTTGCCTGTCCCGGGGATGAAGCGGAAACCATCGCCGTCGGTGCTGACCCAGATGTACTCGTTGGTCAGACGCAGGGAACCGGTCGTGCAGATGTCGACACAGAGGGCACACCAGCAGCAGCGGCCGTTGTCCACCATGGGCCGCAGACCGCTGTCCTTGGCTGTGGTTTTTATCCCGGGGACGGGGACCATGTCGATTGCCTCGTTCTGGCAGATGGTCTCGCAGGTACCGCAGCCGATGCATAGCTCCATGTCGTTGGTATGGAAGCCGCGATATCTGTCCGCCCCCGGTCGTTCCTCGATGGGCTTCGCCGTCGTGTAGGGCTTCTCGAATGCCCGCTTCCAGACATAGAAAGGGGCGATGACGTCTTTGAGCGACATCGGATTTACCTCTCGATCTCGGGCGGATAGGTATGCAGTGAAACCATGAGTCCGGCAATGTCTGCGATGTCCGTGCCGATGGCCAGCTTTTCCATCACCGGGAAGGCATGCGTATAGCTGGGACCGCGGATGCAGATCCGGCGCGGGTACTGGGAGCCGTCGGCGACGAGATAGTATCCCTTTTCCCCGCGCGTGCATTCGGCCGTCACGTAGGTCTCGCCGGGGGGGATGCGCCAGTGCAGTACGTTGGGCAGTGGCTGGTGAAACGGTCCGTCCTGGGGCATTCGTGCGAGGATTTGGCGGATCAGGTCGATGCACTGGTGCATCTCCTGATAGCGCACGAGCGTTCGTTCATAGGTATCCGACGCGGTACCCGTGATCACCTCGAAATCGAGCTGATCATAGACCAGATAAGGGTGATCCTTGCGCAGGTCGCGTTCGATCCCACAGGCCCGCTGATTGGGGCCGGTTATGCCGTAATGGTCGATCATCCGCTTGTCGATGATACCCAGTCCGACGGCCCTGGCCTTGAACACGGCGTTGTTCAGCAACACCAGCTCAATTTCCCGAAGAAGCTTCTCGACCTTCTGCAGGACCGCCTCGAGCCGCGCTTGGAAACCGTCCGGCAGCCCGGAGCGCACGCCTCCCGGGATCATGTACATATGGTAGATGCGCCCACCGGTCATCTCTTCGAACAGGTCCAACAGGTAGTCGCGATGGGTTACCGTCCATTGGCCGATGGTACCGTTGCCGAATGCGCCTGCCTGGCCGCCCAGCCAGGCAAGGAAGCTGGCTAAGCGCATCATTTCCAGGTTGAGGTTTCGAATCCATTGAGCGCGCTCCGGCGGCTGGATACCGGCCAGCTCTTCGATGGCTGCGGCGTACAGGTACTCGTTGAACGCCGGCTCCGGTACCGCGATGCGGCACACGACAGGGAAGTTTTGGATATAGGTTCGGCGCTCCATCAGCTTCTCGAAGCCACGGTGCAGATACCCGACGTGGGTCTTGCACGCGACGACCTCGTCCCCACAGAGGGTCAGCTCCAGCGACATGTTGCCGGTGATACCGGGGTGCTGAGGGCCGTGCCAGACCTTGACATACTTTTCGGAGTCCAGGTCGACGACGGGCTTGCCGTCGACCATCTCCGGATATTTGGATCGGTCCGGACTAAACATCAGCCTTTGCCTCCGTCCGGATAGAGCTGTTCGCGCATGTGGGTGCGCGGATCCGTGCTTTTTCTTCCTGGCCGCGGGAAAAAGGTCTTTTCCGCATAGGCCCTCGTATCGAACTCCTTACGCATGGGTGGTATCTCGTCCCAGCCTTCCAGCAGGAAGTCTTCATCGACTCCCGGGCTGCCTGGAAAATCGATACCGAACATCTCCTTCAGCTCCCGCTGATAGAGGGCGGCCTGTGCCCACAGCGCATGGATCGATGTCATGGAGGCGTTCTCCCTGGAAATGTCCACGTGCACGCCAATGGTGTCCTTGGTCTCGTAGTTGTGCAGCATGTAGATCAGCCGGAAGATCCCGTCCTCGATGTAGTCCACCGCGGTGAAGAAGACCAGATGGGAGAATCCCTCGTGGTCGCGCAGATGGCGGATAAGCATTTCCGCATACTCTCTGGGAATACACAGGAACGCGAGGTCTCGGCGCTGCTCTTTGTAATCCGCAACGGCGAAAGAGGTTTGCAGGCGTTCGAAGAGCTGTTTCATATCTCTGTTGGACTCGGAACCACGAATGAACGCGGCTCAAAAGTGGCTATCAGTTGCGTATGCGCGTGCCCAGATGAAGGCGGAAGCAATTCATCAGGCGTCGAACGCGGTAAGCGGCGCGCCTCATTGCTTGCGATCGATGCGGTTCGTTTCTCGCCGCATCCTGCGGTCATTCGGCTACCAGTTATAATCGGGCATGTTCCAATCCTTGATGATCTTTTTCTGATTCGCCTTGTACCAATCCAGGTTCTCCGCGTATTTGTTGGCCCCCTCGCATTGACCGGACTTGATCAGCTCCTTCAGCTTGATGAAGCCGGCCAGCAGCGCCTCCGGCCGCGGCATGCAGCCGGAAACATAAAGATCCACCGGGATATAGTGGTCGATGCGGTTGATGGTGTTGTAGCTGTCCCAGTACATGCCGCCATTGACTGTGCAGCTGCCCAAAGCGACCACGAATTTCGGGTTTTGCATCTGCTCGTAGCTGACGATGATGCGCTTCAGCGTCTTGACCGATGCATAGCCGCCGATGACGAAGACGCACGACTGACGGGGGGTGGCGGATCCCGTCACACCATAGCGGTAGGCATCGTACCGGGCCGTCATCAGAGGTCGCAGCTCGACGGCTCCACATCCCGTACCGAATGCCTGGATCGAGAGGGAATTGGCTCGTGCCCAGTTTCGAACCTGCTCCATCGCTTTGAACTGGGGCTCGACCGGCACTGGCCGGGTCTTGCAATAGTATTCGGTATCCGGGTAGGTCAGACCCTCGTTGGGCAATTCCGGCGGATGGTCTTTCCCGTTCACTGATTTCATTGGTCGCAACCCCCTGACTCAAGACGCGTTGAAGAGGAAATCGGCGAGGATCACCGCGGCGATGCCGATCAGCGTCGGTACGCGAAGGAAAAATCGGATCGACTGGTCGATGCGGTATCTGGGGAAGGCGGCTGCCACGGCGATCGGCACCATGTAGATGGCCCAGGTCTTCACCATCAGCTCGAGCAGATTGGTTGCTCCGCCGAAGAAAAGATCCATGTACAACACCAGCTTGGCCGCGGCGAAGATAGCCCGGTTCAGCTGCATCAGGCTGATGAAATCGCTTTGAAACTCGGTGCGGGGTCCGACGGGGATTTCCTGGGGCGATCCGACGACGTCGAAGGGCGAGTAGCCGGTGGAGCCGAGGAGCGAAAGCATGGCGGCGATGGTCGCCAGCGGGTTGGTGACCAGGGTCCAGCTCGCAACGCCTCCTTGCTGGGCAGCGACGATCTCGTAGACGGAAAGGGTGTTGTATTGGATCGCCAGGGAGATGACCGCCAGGGCAAAGGGAACCTCGAAGGCGGTGAACTGGGCGAGTCCACGGCCGACGCCGATGGCGCTGTAGGGGTGTCCACCCTCACTCGCCCCCAACGCCATTCCGAGTGCCCCGAACAGAATGAAGTAGATGATGAGGATGATGTCGCCGGCGAAATGGAAGTTGCCGAAGACATTGCTGCCGTACAACATGGGGATGAACAGCAGCGTTCCGATGCCACCGGTGATGCGAAAAACGGGCCCCAGATAGAACATGACCCCGTGGCTGATGGCCGTGCGCTTGGCCGCGTACTTGAAGACGTCGAGAAACCCCTGCCATACCGGTACGCCGATGCGGCCCTGGGATCGTGCCAGGGTGCGCGCGATGATCCCGCTGAGGAGGAGCCCGTATACGGCGGCTACCGTGACGGAAACCAGGGCGTAGAATCCCTTTATCAACCACTCGGACATTGGATCACGCCCCTCCCATCAAGAATGCCATGAGGACCAGATAGAGCACGATGAACTGGGCATAGGTCTGCGCATGGCCTGTGTAGATGCTGCGCAGGGCAGCGGCCAGGGAGTGGGCCCACTCGGATAGAGAATCCCAGAAGCGGGTGGCACGCGGACGGACGAGTCCGCCCATGCTTTTCTCGATGTACGGATAGAAATTGTACGCAACGTGGGTGGTTTCCGGCGTAAACGGACGCTCTGCGGCGAAAGCGATATTGAACTGCTTTACCCGCTGAACACGGGTACGAGAGAGCAGCATCCAGGCCAGCGGAAACAGAAACACCGCACCGACGATGTTCATGATCAGAAAGCCGTTCCAGTGGCCCATGGCGGTGGTCACCTGGTTTCCGACCCAATGGAGGCTGGATGCGTAATAGGGCGCGACGGCGTTTGATATGGGCTGAACCAGGTACTGCGGAAACAGGGAGAAGAGGAGTATGGCGGCGACGAGCACCAGTTGCGGCGCCACCAGCCACCAGGGGGCCTCTTTGACATCCTT
>JAJDOL010000306.1 GCA_022340195.1 Chromatiaceae bacterium | reverse complement strand
GGTCGAAGAACGCGGTGAGGTTGCGGAACGCGGATCGGATCTTCGATGGAATAGATAGCTGTTTCTTGTCAGTGCTCGGAAAATAATTATCTTTTTATGAGGTTTGACCCCGTCCGTCCAGGCTCAGGGTAAATCGCTGCGTTTGAAGATGAGATAACCGGCGAAGGCGCACAGGGATCCCAACAGTATCGGGTAGACGAGTGCGTACGCGATATAACCGGTCTCGCCAAAGGCATCGAGGATGACGTAGGCCGAAGGGCCGAGTATGACGAGCTGCGGGTCGAGCAGCAACATCGCTGCGGTGCGGAACACCTGAAGCGGGTTTGCCAGGGCAATCGCCACGATGCTCTCTGCAGGCAGATGCTCGCGGATCATGACACCGAGAAGGATCAGGTCCAGAAAAAGGAGCAGTGCCAACCAGACTACGAAGGCCGACGCCTGGGCTACATCCGCGGAACGCGTCAGGGTCGAGAGCAGCATCCCGATTCCCAGGAAGCACCAGGCCAGTGCCATCAACAGACCCGTATAGTAGAGGAACAATGTCCAGGGTACCTCCGCCCCCTTGAAGGCCCCCCAGAGGACTGCACCCGACATGGCCAGGAATACGGGAAGGAAAACGATCGAGAACCGCCCGGCGAGCTTGCCCCAGAACCAGGGGGAGAGGCCGATGGGGAGCGAGAGCAGATACTCGTAGATTCCGGCCTCGCGATCGCCCGCCACCGAGCGCACAGTGGTCACCAGCACGAAGAGGGGCAGAATGGCCATGGCGAGCTGGATATAGGTCACCATGAGTCGCGACAACCCGGTGAATCCCATAACGCGCGACTCCGTCAGGCCAAAGACAAACAAAAGGGCCACCAGCCCACCGAAGACCAGGGTATAGGCGAGAAACCATTTGGCCCTCAGCGACTCCAAAATATCGGTGTGGGCTGTCAGCCAGAGGTGCTTGACCATTTCATCTCCCAAGAATCCCCGGAGTCTCGACGAGCCGAGGGTTTGCGACCTAGACTTAGCCATCACGAGAACCGACCGCCCGCGGCAACCGGCGGGTGATACATGCGAATGGACGAAATCGACGATCCCCTGCTCGCGCTGATCCTGCGTTTCGTGGTTGCGGAGGCAGATTCCGACCTGCCCCATGCAGCTTGCATGCGCCTGCAGGTGACGCTGATCCAAGAGCACATCTCGGCCTTCCGGGCAGAGGACAGGGAGGCACGCGCCATCGAATGGGTGGAGCAGCATGCCCGACGCTTCCGAGAAGACTGCAAGGGAAAGCTCGTGGCTGCCGCACTTGCGGAAGAAGCCAGATGCCGCGACTGTCCCTTGCTGGAAACCTCGAATCGAGGCCCCTGCGTCATCCACGAATATTGGGCCTCATTGGTCCGCAGGTACGTCAACAAACAATTATCCTCTGCCGAATACGTCCGCAATAGTCTCGCGTTGTTGCAGGAGCACAAGGAAAAGCTCAAGGTAACAGGGCTGCGCGAGGAAACCCCTCCCCCGGCTTCTGTCTAGCCGCGGCAAAGCGCCGTCGAGGCACTCAGCGTCCCGATTGCGCCGAACCACTTGCCCGAGCCCCGTCGAAGTGGGCTCCATGGGTATCGAAACGCCGTTCCACCTCGAATACGCGATTCCTGGCCGAGGCATAGTCCAGACCGCCCTCCACCGACTCCGTTTGGGCGCCGAGGCCATACTCCATGGGTGTAGTCTGGCCCGTCACGTAGGTCGCCGCTCGGGCATCGATCCAGTGGCCGTTGCGCCAGTCCGTCACCCAGATCTCGGTGGATGATGTCTCGCGGATTTCTTGCGGCTGATCCTCGAGCCAGATGAGGGCGCAGCCGATATCATCGAAGAAGACGAGCTTGGATTTCCCGCCGGGCGTCGTGACTCGTGCCTGCACCGAATGCCGGCGGTCGCTGACCAGCATACGGCAACGCTCGCAGGCGACCCGGTCCCACTTGACCGCGACCGGACCGCTACCGGGGTCGTCACTACAGGCCGCGATAAGCAACGTACATCCCATGACAAAGGCGATCAGAAGTGCCCTCGGCGAGCCGGCCTGGAGTCGAATGTGTCGCGGAACGACTGGATTGGTCGGCCTCTCGGGCTCAGGCACAACGAATCTCCGTCGGTGCCGATCGGCGGACTTCATCCAAGCCGAGGCTGGAAAACAGCGCCGCATAGCGCGAAAGCATCCCGAGAAAGCGCAGACGATCCGCGCCCGAGACAAAACCTTCCCAGGTATGCCCGTGGTCCTTGGTATGGAAACCCCAGGCGAGAATCGCGCGCTCGAAGGCGTCGTCGGCCCGTGTCAGCACCAGGCGGCAGCTCAGGCGGCTGGTGAGCTCCACCAGATCCGCTACCCGGTCGTCGAGGACAATCGTTCCCTGATCCAACTCGACGACCCGATTGACCAGCGAGGCCACCTCGTCCAGACGGTGGCTTGAGATCAGCATGGCGGCGGTTCCCTGGCGCTCGGCGAGGAGCTCGAAGAAGATCTTTCGCGCTTCGGGGTCCAGATTGGCCGCCGGCTCGTCCATGATCAGGAGATCGGTGTCCCTGCCGAGGGCGACACTGATCAGCACCTTTTGTTTCTGACCGCCGGAGAGCTTGACGAAGGGCTGTCCGCGATACCGGCTCAGATCCAGGCCCAGGCGGAGCGCAACCTTTTCCATCTCGACGGGATTTGCACCGCATACACCAGCGGCGAACGAGACCAGCTGTCCGACCGGCATCCTGAGCGGAGGTGGAAGCTGGGGCACGAAGCCGACCTTGGACAGGACCTCCCGCCGATGTTCCCTCGGATCGAGCCCGTCCAGTGCAATGCTACCGCGATAGTTGTACTCGCCGAGCAGGCATCGGATGAGCGTCGTCTTGCCGGCGCCGTTGGATCCGACCAGGGCGACCCGATGCCCGCGCTCGATCTCGAGGTCGATTCCCTTCAGGACCTCGTGACGGCGGAAGCGTTTGACGACCTGTGCGAGCCGGATCATTCGCCTCTCATAGGGCCTTGTCCAGCCCTTTGACCTTGAAGCTCAGGGAGCTGGTCGGACAGATATCCACGCACAGGCCGCAACGCGTGCAATCGGCGCCGATATCCGTGCTCGGCGCCTTGGCTCGACCGCGGATGGTTACGTCCAGCACGTGGGGTACCAGACAGATCTTTCGGCAATCACCCTCGTGGTGGCAGCTTGAGATGTTGTACTGAACACGCACGGGGGAGGTGGTCCCCACCAGCCCGTATGTAAGGCCGATCGGACAGACATAGCGGCACCAGGCGCGGCGCGAGCCGAAAATCTCGAACAGCAGCAGCGCCAGGACCCACAACAGCGCA
>JAJDOL010000218.1 GCA_022340195.1 Chromatiaceae bacterium | reverse complement strand
GAGGACGACCAGCAGGGGAACCCGCATCTCGATCAGCTGGGTCGTGAGGTAGAGATTGCGCTCCAGATTCGAGGAATCGAGGATGTTGACGATCAGATCCGCCTCACGCGCATGGACGTAGTCACGCGCGATCTGCTCGTCCAGCGATACCTCCCGGTCGGTGACATCAAGCGAATAGGTGCCGGGCAGATCGACCAGCTCGAAATCCGTCCCCTCGAAGTGGAGCTTCCCAGTCTTGCGTTCCACGGTGACGCCGGGCCAGTTGCCGACACGTTGCTTCGCCCCGGTCAGGGCATTGAACAGGGTCGTCTTGCCGCAATTCGGGTTACCGACGACGCCGATGATGTAGGTTTTGCTCATGTCTTCTTCTCCACTTGCAGCGCCTCCGCCTCGCTCTTACGCAAGCTGACCGAGGTGCCCCGCACCCTGATCTCCACCGGATCGCCCATGGGGGCGACGCGGACCACCTCGAGCTCGGTCCCTGGCGTCAGTCCCATCGACAGCAGCTTCTTGCGGTACGCCCGACCACCTTCCTCGTAACCGGCAACCTGGCCTCGGTCTCCCACCGCGAGGTTTCTCAGGGTTGTGCTCATGACCCTCTCCTTCAGTTGAAACAGGTTATTTTGCGCTCGGCACCACCCAGCGCGCGCTTACCGAACATCGAAGCCGGATCGAAGTTACCGCCTAAGCGGAGATCACCAGGATTTTGGCGGCCATGCCGGCCCCAAGCGCGATACGGCCCTCTCCCCGAGCGACAAGGAGTCCCGCCCCCTGCCGCTGGACGATACGAATCTCCCCACCGATGTTCAGTCCCAGATCGGTGAGCCGTTGGACCAGACCCCGCCCTGCGCGAACCGTGTGGATGCGTACAAGCGCGCCTTCGTCTGCCATGCTCAACGGGAACGGCTTCGCATCGCGGTTTGCGGTCACAAATGGCGCCTCAAATGAATGCGTCCAGGAGTCTGCGTGCGGATGGATCGACAGCCTCTTGCACAACCGCGCCGATCAATACCTTGCCCAACAATTCGCACGCCTTGCGGGAGACAACGTCGCCGCGACTGGTTATTCCGAGGTAGCCGCATTGCTCCAACACGGAAACGGTGTCCGATTGCTCGACCAAACTCGGGTCGGGGTGAACGGTGATACTCGCGGTATGGGGATTCACGCGGACCCGCTGTACCCCGGTCAAGGCGAGCAGCCTCCTCTCCGCGGCTCTTGCCTTCTCGTTGCGACAGCGAAATGCCTTGGATCGCACGCGAATACGTCCCGGGATATGATGGATATACTGACTCATGGGAATGGCGCTGGATTCTCGATGAGGCATTCGAAAGACCGGAGGGTATCTTAAAGGATTCTGGAATGCTAACGCAAACTATTCTCAATATCATAGTGTCGCCCTGGCACGTAGCCCCATCGATGCGTCGACGACAGTTCGCGTACCAAAGATCGTTCGCTCTCACTCGACAGGCTCACACCCGTCAGCGCTTTGAGTAGGATACCGATGGTGGTTCCGTTATGAAGCAGAGTGCTTACTACGGTTGTTACTCGTCGCAAACGCGTCCTACTTGTTGAGAATCAGCTTTCCGTTGCGCGTCAGCAGCAAAACGTATGTCGTTTCACCGTGTTCGATGATGAGTTTCCGTTTTCCGCGAAGCAGATCGGCACCGGCGACTCGGGGTGACGTATCCGTGACCGTTGCCCTGTGGTCCTCGAAACGGTCCTCGAGCTCGGACCGGGTAGACTGACCCATAACTCAGAACTCCGTGGTGAGGCGCAGGCCGAAGATCCAGCCGTCGGGATCTTCCTCGCGCGGGTCGAGGTCGATCAGATCGTCGTCCATGTACTGCACATCGGCCGTGACGGCCGCGAAATCGTTGAGCGCGGCGCGGTAATAGACCTCGAAGACCTGCGATTTTTCGACGTCACCGTTGCCGCCTTTCAGGCGCGCATAGCCGACACCGATGTTGTCCTCGTCGCGGTTCCAAGCCTTGCCGCTGACGTTGAGGCCGCCCGAGTACATCGACTTGTAGTCCACCGCTGCGTCGTCCTCCTGCCAGGTAAAGCGCAGAAAGCCACCGACGATTTCGCCGAATTCCTGGTCGAAGGACAGGCCGTAACCGAGCCGACTTTCGTTCTCATCTCCAGCCGGATTGAGAAACTCAGATGAGGTCCCGGCCAAGATAAGACGGTAGTTACCGGCACTCAGGGTGGTTTGGGGATGGTATCCCACCTCCACGCCCCAGAAGTTGTAATTGTCGCCGTCGTCGTTCTCGCCGATGTTCATGCCCAAGCCGGAGAATGTCCACTCACCCACCGTCAACTCCAGGGCGGCACCAGCGTCGTAGGACGGCAGATTGTAGTTACCTGCGTTCACGAATGCCTCGTTCATGAACTGGGTGTACTCGTCGTTGGCGTACGCGTTGCCGTCGATATAGTCGGTGGAGTCGATGATGCCGATGGTGGCACCCAGGGTGCTTCCGGCCTGAAAGACCCGCGTGTGCTTGTACCAGGCGGCGAGCAGGTAGTCGCGGCCGCGCCCGTTGATGTCCTGGACGTCGTCTTCCAGATCCGCCGCCCAGGGGGCGAGGATCCAGGGCGAGACCTCGTTCAGTCCGTTGCCCACCCCAAAGCCCAGCTTAAAGAAAAACTCGTTGTAGTCGTTGGGGTGGTAGCTGACCTCAAGCTGGAAGGGGAGAGCGTCTCGGCACTCGTTGCCGAACGCGTCCATGGAATCGTCGTTTCCGCTCACGGGATTCCCCATTGCAACCCCGCCTCCCGAGGATTCCCTGTTTTCCGAGAAGGGAGCTCCGTAGCTCGCGGAGGGCAACAGGGCAGAAACGCTTTGGCATTGCCCTGTTGCTGCCAGAATACCGCCGATGGACAGTTGGTCGTTCATGTCGAATGCCCGGGCGGGAAGCGCTATGGAAAATGACATGCCGATAAGCGCGCATGACGTTATGACGCGAGGACGGGGTGGTTTCATGGGCTTGTTGCTCCGGTCGGTCTAACTGGCCAAGGAAGCAACCTGGCTCGAGGAACGGGAAACGACCTCAGTGGCTTGGGTGCATACGTACGGTGCAAATGATAAACGTCATCACTGCGCATGTAAATGCGTAGCATTATCGTTTTCTAGAGATCCGCACCGCGTGAGCGAAATCTGCCCACACGTCAATTCGATGCACTCCTCTGGGCTCGCGACAGATTCGACAAACGTATTTGACAATGCCTGTGGATGCACATGAGAAATCGGATTTTTCTTCTGGATCCAACGCCACGTTTGCGGTTCGCTCGGTCTCGAGCACGTCGAGAATCTTGACCCGAGGCCAGGTAACCTTGAGTCCCACCTGCTTGATCTGTGTTTTTTTCAACCTGTCTTCCCCTGATCACCGGGCCGACTTTGCTCGGCAAGATACCTAGGTGTACCGGCACGAGCGTTCGGAAGTTTCTCGGTCCGCAAATCGCTATTCTCGATCCCTTCGGGGAGGTGATCGGCCCGGCCCGCTGCGCCCGCATCAATTGCCATCCCTTATCGTATTAAGGGGTCAGAGCCGAATGGCACTAAGATAAGCGAGCTGGCATTACGGCGATCCAGATACGCGCTTGATTCAAGTTTGTTTTTTCGGGTGCCCATGTTCGCGCACCTCAGCGCGAGCGGCTTTTCTCGGTTTGGTCAGAAGCGGGTAGGCGTTGGCGCGACGTTTCAGCGCCCGTGGCTCGATGCGAC
>JAJDOL010000180.1 GCA_022340195.1 Chromatiaceae bacterium | reverse complement strand
ATCTGGCCTTGAATAGGGGGAGATGGAATAACAGGCAAATCGTTTCCGAAAGCTGGATAGCCGAATCGACACGAGCACATAGATCCGCACCGCTACATCCGTCCCTGGCCGGATCTCCACTCGCGACTAGCGGCTACGGATACCTTTGGTGGACGAAGGACTTCTTGATAAAGACGAAGGTCATAAGATCGTTTTTCGCCTTGGGCAATGGCGGACAAATGCTATTCGTTTTTCCGAGTCTGGATTCCGTTGTCGTCTTCACTCAGGGGAATTACCGTGATCCGGCAGCGATTCAACCCTTTGAAATGCTTACGGAGTATATTCTGCCGGCGATGATTCAACAGCGGCCGGTGACAACCACTGCGGGTAGAGGCTGAAGATCTGGAGGCAGGCTACCGCATCCTGGTCCGCGGCGAAGGGGAGGGCCGCAAGCGCGCCGAAGCGAGCTTGGAGACGTTTGCCGTTGCGGTGCTGGGGCGACCCGGGCTCCGGTAAATCCGCCCTGGTCAACCACCTGACATGGCGCTTGCGGGAGCCGCCCGAGCCAGACCGTGACCCTGCTCGTAGACGGCCGCAGTGCAAAAGACCGAGTGCTGATCACCGCACGCCCCTACGCCTACGCCCAACTGCGCTGGCAGCTTCCGGGCATACCGGCGCTGGTGCTGGCCCCCTTCGATGCGAACCAGCGCGCTGCCTTCTGGCAGCGTTGGTACAGGGCTGCACGGCCCGACCTCAACCTCACGGCCGATGCCGCCGACACCGAAACCAAGCGCCTGACAAACCTGGTCGAAGAGATCGCCCACGTCCGCGACCTGGCCGAGCGACCGCTGCTGGCCACCATGCTGGTGCTCGTCTACCAGCGCGGCAACCGACTGCCTCCGGGCCGCGTGGAGCTCTATGGGGAGAGCCTGGACCTGCTGGAGCTCGGGCTGGATTTCCGTGCCACTGAGTACAGAGAAGATCGCGACGCCATCCGCCGAGCCCTGATCGAGCTCATCGAGGATTCCGACACCTTGGACCCGGCCGAGCGGGCCGGGTCCTGGGCCGGATCGGCGATCCCCGCCCCGGCGTCGGTCTGAGACCCGACGGCCTGCCCGATATCGAATGGTGCGCGGTGCCATGGGAAGAGGGCGAGGACGGCCACGGCGGCTTCGCGATCGCCCGCTACCCGATCACGAATGCCCAATATCAGGTATTCATCGACGACAGAGGCTACCAGGCGGACGAATGGTAGGCGGGGCTCGCCGCGCGAGTCGAGGAACCGACACCGCCAATGTCGGGCAAGGCGCAGATAGAGCCGCAGGCGATTCAGCGCGGTATCCGCATCGCGCAGCACTGCCGCACCTTCCCTCTTCTACCGTTCCGGCCAAGGGGGTATAGACTAGCTGATGAAGACGGCGCTTCCCATATCCCGAATTCGAAGCTCCATTTCGCCGTTTCGCTACAACGCCGACGCGAAGCGGGCTTGTAAAAAACCGCGTCCCGGCTCGGGGCCCGGGACGCAGCCGGAACGACGAGTTCAGTTCTTGCTCTTGTCCACCAGCTTCTTCTCCCTGATCCAGGGCATCATCTCGCGCAGGCGCTCGCCGACCTCCTCGATCGGGTGCTCCTCGCCGAGGCGGCGCAATGCCTTCATCCTGGGTGCACCGGCCTGGTTCTCCAGGATGAACTCCTTGGCGAACTCGCCGGATTGGATGTCCGCCAGGATGCGCTTCATCTCGGTCTTGGTTTGGTCCGTGACGATGCGCGGTCCGCGGGTCATGTCCCCGTACTCGGCGGTGTTCGAGATGGAGTAGCGCATGTTGGCAATGCCGCCCTCGTAGATCAGATCCACGATGAGCTTGACCTCGTGCAGGCACTCGAAGTAGGCCATCTCCGGCGCGTAGCCGGCCTCGACCAGGGTTTCGAAGCCTTTCTGGATCAGCGAGGTCAGGCCGCCGCAGAGGACCACCTGCTCACCGAACAGGTCGGTCTCGCATTCCTCACGGAAGGTCGTCTCGATGATGCCGGCGCGGCCGCCGCCGTTGGCCGAGGCATAGGCCAAGGCGATGTCCCGAGCCTGACCGCTGGCGTCCTGAAAAACGGCGATCAGGCTGGGCACCCCGCCGCCCTGCGTATAGGTCGAGCGGACCAAATGCCCCGGCCCCTTTGGCGCGACCATGATGACGTCCAGGTCCTCACGGGGCTCGATCTGACCGAAATGAATATTGAAGCCGTGCGCGAAGGCCAGGGCCGCCCCCTCCTTGATGTTGGGTGCGATCTGCTCGCGGTAGAGCCCGGCCTGGTGCTCGTCCGGGGCCAAGATCATGGCAACGTCGGCATCCTTGACCGCGTCGTCGATGGCCTGGACCTCCAGACCCGCATTCGTCGCCTTGGCCGCCGACGCAGAACCCGGGCGCAGACCCACGACGACCGAGACGCCGGATTCCTTGAGGTTGTTGGCGTGCGCGTGCCCTTGGGAGCCGTAACCGATGATCGCGACCTTCTTTCCCTGGATGAGGGCGAGGTCGGCATCTTTGTCGTAGTAAACGTTGATGGACATAGTGCGTACCGAAGTTTGAGCTCAACAAGAAACCGTGAATGAACGCAGACAAGGGGAAACCGTCAACGACCCGATAACCTCGAGCAGCGCCCCCTACCGCAGCAACCGCAGCCGTCGATAGCGACTTCGAGCATTCGCATCAGTTCGCGTGCATCCGCGGTCGAAAAATCAAAGCGTCAATCCCTTTTCGCCACGGGAGATACCGGAGGGACCTGAGCGCACGACCTCCAGGATCAGTCCGTCGGGAACGGCGTCGATGAAGGCATCCAGCTTCTTCGAGGCCCCGGTCAGCTCCACGACGAAGCTGGTGTCCGTGACGTCGATGATCTTGGCGCGGAATATTTCGGCCAGGCGCGCGAGCTCTTCGCGGTCCGCCCGCTCGGCACGGACCTTGACCATCATCAGCTCACGCTCGATATGTGGTCCCTCGGAGAGATCGAGCAGCTTGACGGTATCGATGAGCTTGTTCAGCTGCTTCTTGATCTGCTCGACGATGTCCTCGTTGCCGGTCGTGACCAGGGTCATGCGCGACAGGGACGGGTCATCGGTCGGCGCAACCGTGAGGGATTCGATGTTATAGCCGCGGGCGGAGAACAAACCCGCGACACGGGACAGGGCGCCCGCCTCGTTCTCCAACAGGACGGAAATGATGTGTCTCATGTCAGGCCAACTCCCTTTCCGGCGACAGGTGCATCTCGTGATGGCCCTTGCCCGCAACGATCATGGGATAGACGTTCTCCGTGGGATCCACGATCACGTCGAGAAATACGAAGCGGTCCTTCATACCGAAGGCCTCGCTCATGGCGGATTCCAAGTCGGCGGGATTCTCGACCCGCATACCAACGTGACCGAAGCTCTCGGCCAGCTTCACGAAGTCGGGCAAGGCGTCCACGTACGAATGGGAATAACGGCTCTCGTAGAAGAATTCCTGCCACTGGCGCACCATACCCATGTAGCCGTTGTTGAGTAGCAGCACCTTGATAGGAAGGTCGTACTGCTTGCAGGTGGCCATCTCCTGGATGCACATGAGGATGCTCGCCTCGCCGGAAATGCAGGCGACGTCTGCGTCCGGGAAGGCCAATTGGACCCCCATCGCTGCCGGCAGGCCGAAGCCCATGGTTCCGAGTCCCCCGGAGTTGATCCAGCGCCGCGGCTCGTCGAATGGGTAGAACTGGGCGGCGAACATCTGATGCTGACCCACGTCGGAGGTCAGGTAGAGATCGCCCTTGGTGACCTTGTAGAGGGTCTCGACCGCATACTGGGGCTTGATCCTGTCGCTGTTGCGATCGTAGCTCAAGCAATTCATGCCCCGCCAGTCCTCGATCTGCGCCCACCACTCGCCGATCGCTTCCCGGTTCGGGTCACTTCGATGCTCCTTGAGCAGGCGCAACATTTCGTTCAGGACACTCGAGACGGGCCCCACGATGGGAATATCGACCCGCACATTCTTGGAGATCGACGAAGGGTCCACGTCGATGTGGATTATCTTGGCGTGAGGGCAGAAGTGCTCGATCTTGCCGGTCACCCGGTCGTCGAAGCGGGCGCCGATAGCGATGAGACAATCCGTCTCGTGCATCGCCATGTTGGCCTCGTAGGTCCCATGCATACCCAACATGCCGACGAACTGGCGATCGGTCATCGGATAGGCGCCCAGGCCCATGAGGGTGCTGGTGATGGGGAATCCCGTTTCTCTGACCAATTGCGTCAGCGGATGCGAGGCATCACCCAGGATAACGCCCCCACCTGTGTAGATCACCGGCCTTTTGGCCTCGAGTATCGCCTCGACGGCCTTCTTTATCTGGCCGACATGTCCCTTGGTCGCCGGATTGTAGGAACGCATCTTGATTTCCCGCGGATACTGGTACGGGATCTTCACGTTGGGGTCCGTGGTATCTTTCGGGATGTCCACCAGCACCGGGCCCGGCCGACCGGACGTCGCGATGTAGAAGGCCATGCGGATGGTCTCCGCCAGCTTGCGCACATCCTTCACCAGAAAATTGTGCTTTACGCAGGGGCGGGTGATACCGACCGTGTCCACCTCCTGGAAGGCATCGCTGCCGATCACGGGCGTGGGCACCTGTCCACTCAGGATCACCATGGGGATGGAATCCATGTAGGCGGTGGCGATCCCCGTGACCGCGTTGGTGGCGCCGGGACCCGAGGTAACCAGGCAAACACCGCACTTGCCGGTGGCACGCGCATAGCCGTCGGCGGCATGGGTCGCTCCCTGCTCGTGCCGGACCAGTATGTGCTTGACCCTATCCTGCTTGAAAACGGCGTCATAGATGTGCAGAACGGCGCCTCCAGGATACCCGAAGACGTACTCGACGCCTTCGTCGATCAAAGCCTGAACGACGATCTCGGCACCACTCAATTCCACGTCGGCGACCCTCCGTCGATCCCGTGACCCGCGGCCAACCCGCAGGAAAATAAGGATTAATAAAACATAATTTAGCGAATCGGTTAAATTACATGAGCCAAGCCTCCATGGTCAAGGCACAGCTTGCGTTTTCCGAACCCCACGTTGTCCCAGACCACTCCGATGCCACTCCGATGAAAAGGAGCGCGAATCGCTTGAGGACATTCACCGGCGTGTCCTAGAATCCTTTAAAGTTGCAAAGAGTTGCAGAAACTTTTTCGGATGAGTCAGTCCACGACTCGAGACTTCGCGTAGGTTGCAGACATCCTGGACGGGACTGCGGACTCACTGAACGAGACCAAAGATATCAGCGAACTCCTATGAAAAACCAATCCGCGAAGCTCGTTTTTGCCCTGCTGACGACCAGCGCCTGCTTCTCGACACCCGCGGCCATGTACCGCTGGGTCGACGAAAACGGCGTAACCGTCTATTCGCAGAGCCCACCGCCTTCGGGCGACGCTGTCGAATTGCAGGGACAGCCCGCCCCGAGCGCAGAAACCACAGATGCCGCTCGGGAGCGTCTCCGTGATCAGCTCACGCAAGACTTCGACGACGAGGAGGCGCGCAGCGAAGCCGAAGCAGAGAAGGCAAAGCAGGCGGCCGATGAGGCGCTCCGGGAAGAAAACTGCGCGGCTGCTCGCGAGAATCTCGAGAAGTTTCAGAATCTCGGACCACGCAGGGTTCTGATGCCCGACGGCAAGACGCTGAGGTTATCGGAGGACGAGGTCCAAGCACAGATTACCAAGGCGCAGGGGCAGGTCAAAACCTTCTGCAAGAAATAGGCGATTTCAAGCAAACCTCCATTGCCGACCCCGAACCGAGGGAGACCACCGAGTCATGCCAACACTGATTATCGAGACAAACGTCGAGACACCCGTCGATCAGCGCAAACAGATTCTCGAGGAGGCCTCTTCGACGGTGGCAAGCATCCTCGGCAAGCCGGAGAGTTACGTCATGGTCATCCTGAGGGTCAATGCCGACATGCTGTTCGCCGCAAAGGATGCACCCCTCGCCTATCTGGAGCTCAAGAGTCTCGGACTACCGGAGGACCGCACTCGTGACCTCTCGGCAGCCCTGTGTGGCTTTATGGAAAAGCACTTCGGCGTTTCCCCTGAACGAATCTACATCGAGTTCGCGTCCCCTGCGCGCCACATGTTCGGGTGGAGCGCGGGAACCTTTTAGGCGATTTGCGAAAAAAAATGTTCCGTCGAATCGGTCGGACACAATCAGGGCACCAGACAATGCTTCGCAGCTTCATCGTCATCTGTGGTCTCACCGTCGCCCTTACGGCGCCGGTCACCGCCGAGGACAGGATGCTGACAGAGGCGGTGGAGCTCACCGGCACCATCCTCTTCGTCGGTCACGACGTTCCCGGTCTTGTCATCGGTGTGGTTCGTAACGGCGAGACCGCTGTTGCCGGCTTCGGCAAAACACGCGCGGACGGTGGCGAACCCGGCGGTGACACCATGATGCGGATCGGGTCGATCACCAAGGTGTTCACCGGCTTGACGCTGGCGCACCTCGTAGCGGACGGAACGGTCCACCTGACCGATCCGGTAGCCCGACACCTCGACTGGGACGTCGCCATCCCGGAAAAGGACGGCAACGCGATCCGGCTCGTCGACCTCGCCACCCACGCCAGTGGCTTGCCGCGGGAAATCGATGCGCCCCGCGGCCCGCCCGACCAACCGGAGGCGTTCCACACGGAGGAGCAGTTCACAGCGAATCTGAAGGACAAGCCCCTGATATTCGCACCTGGAACCGGAATCTACTATTCCAACTTTGCGTTCGATGTCCTGTCGTCGGCCCTCGCGAACGCGGCCGGCAAGCCGTACGACGAGCTGCTTTCGGCTCGCGTTCTCGGTCCGATCGGCCTCTCGGCAACTACCTTCGAGCCAACGGCCGAGCAGCGCCGGGACCTGATGCAGGGGCACGGCTTCGACGGCGAGCCCTGGCCTGATACGGTCACCTCTCCCGGGATCTACGGATCCGGCGGCCTTTTCTCCACTGCAAACGACATGCTGCACTGGCTCGGTTGGAATCTCGACCGTTTCGGGCGGGATGGAGCCGAAGCTCGCGCGATCAGCCAAGCAGCCCATCTCTTCAGGGATAACCTCGATCCCGTCTATGGCATGGATGAATCAGGCCATATGGACGCCATGGGTCTCGGCTGGGTCGTGATGCAGCCGCACGGGGATCGACCGCTCATATTGCAAAAGGCAGGCGGAATGCAGGGCGTATTCAGCTACCTCGCCTTTGCGCCGACGCGAGGCGTCGGAGTGTTCGTCGCCATCAATCAGTATGATTTTCCGCTTGCGATGGCGATGGCCGAGACGGCCAACGAGCTGATCGAGCAGTTGGCACCGCGCTGATGACCCTCTCTGGAAACGCTAAACGCTGATCAATTCTCGTTTCCCGCGGCACGCGGGTGCTCCCGGTCTGACCGACATCCACGATTTCGCAGTAGAACAGACGCAGGCCGGACACGGACGGACTCCTAGAGCATCGGAAGATCGAGCCAGCTTTGGATAGCGCCGAACGCCATGTTGACGGCGATTGCGCAGAGAATAATTCCCATCACCCGGCGCAAAACGTTCGCGCCACCGGGCCCAATGGCGCGCATGATCGGGTCGGCAAATAGCAGGATCATCAGGAATACAGCCAGAACGGCGGCGAGGACGGCGGCCGTCACGACCTGATCGACGAGACTGTAAACGCGGTTGTCCGTCAACAGCACCACGGTCAACATCGCGCCGGGTCCCGCAATGGCGGGGATGGCGAGCGGATAGACTGCCAATGATTGGATGCCAGCGCCCGTGACATCGGAGAGTCCGCC
>JAJDOL010000360.1 GCA_022340195.1 Chromatiaceae bacterium | reverse complement strand
AGCCAGATGGCGACCTCGGCACTCTGGTCGATTCTGGTGCAAATCGCCTGGTCGGCCATCCATGAGCCGCTGCCGTCTTGTGCGGCGATCAGCCTGCCGGCGATCTGCGTGCTCAGTGCGAGATGCTCGGGAGTGCGGCTCGCGCGTGCCAGCTCGGCGGCGCCCCAGGCAACCTTGTGGGCGAAGTGCTCGGCAATCAGTCGCTCGCCACAACGCCGCGCGAAGTCCAGATAGCGCAAAGCGTCCGACAGAAAACTACCCTCGCCGGTCGCGAGATGAAGGTGCGCCAGGAAGGCTATCGGATAACCGATGAAGAACCAGGCCTGTCCTCGCTGATCCGCGTCGATCACATGCAATCCGGCCGAGTCCGCCGGAAAGTCGGTCTGCAGTCGGCCGCCGTGGTCCATGCGCAGCAAGAATTTGTGCGCCATATCGGGCTGAAGATCGAGGAATTGCTGCAGTATCCGACCGGCCCCCGTTGCCCGCTGCAGGTCACCGAAGTAGAGCGCCGCCATGCCCAGGTGCGCGCTCATGAGGACCTCAATGGGGCTATCCTGGCTACTGTCGGCGTGCTGCAGCATGAACCCCCCGGACTTGCCGTCGTGGAATCCGCGCAGGTAATCCCAGGCGGGGAGGCTGATCTCGAAGCGCCCGGCTTTATGCGCGGCGATGGCGATCCAGCCGTTGATGTAGCCGGGGTAGAGAGACAATATCGGGTCGGCCGTCTTCTGTTTCTCCGACGTCGCGAAATCCCCGTTCGGGCGCAGAAATCTGTCGGAAACCGAGTCGAGAAGGGCGTGCGTTTCCTCCACACGGCCGGCGAGCTGCATCAGGTACGGAAGCTTGTAGTAACATGAAAGGTCACTAGATTCCGGCCCCAGCGAGCCATCGGCGCCGAGCTGGCTTGCGATCCAGTCGAGGCCCCTGGTGGCTGCCTGCCGATAGCTGTCCGGCGACAATCCGCTCATCACTGTCCGGTTTTCCCGATAGGCGATCGAGCTTGGAGTATACCATCGGCGGTCCGATGTGAGCCGGCAACGAATAGCCCTGATAATTCCGCTGCTAACCGCCACCGTCTCGGACAGCTGGTGATTCGGGGGCGATTCCATTGTTTCGGTTCCTGATACCGGGTTGGGAGGATAAACTGTTCGAACCGGGACAGTTGGCCCTCGAGTATCTCTGTACTCAATACATTGACGACCGCAGATAAACTACCCCAGAAGCCCGCAAATCTGATTTATGGGCTTTCCGAGTCTCCCCCATTGTGGGCTTCGCTGGTCTTGGGCCTGCAACACATGGGGGTTATTTCTGTTCTGTTGATTCTTCCGGTCATCGTCGTCGAAGCAGCAGGAGGGACCGACGCCCAGGCGATGCGTCTGATCAGTGTTTCATTGATCGCGGCGGCCGTGAGCACGGCCGCACAGGCCCTCACACGAGGACCTGTCGGATCAGGGTATCTGTGTCCTGCCTTGTCGGGTCCCGCATTCTTGGGCGTATCCATCGCCGCGGTCAAAAGCGGAGGCATTTCGCTGTTGCTCGGCATGACCCTGGTGACTGGAGTGGCCGAAGCGCTTTTTGCGCGTGTGCTGCGTTATCTGCGTGCCCTTTTTCCACCCGAAGTCACAGGTCTCCTGGTCGCCGTCGTCGGGATTTCAATCGTGGACGTTGCGGTCGCCAAGTTTCTTGGACAGGATGTTCCCCCGGAGCATGGACAGCTTTCGCTCTGGGTTGCCCTTCTTACGTTGGGAGCGATGATCGGTTTCAGCGTTTGGGGCAAGGGTGGATTGCGCCTGTTTTGCGTGGTCGCCGGGATGGCCGTGGGTTACCTGGTAGCAACCGCGCTCGGTGTGTTGGGCACTGACGAGTGGGCTCGAGTCTCGAACAGTGCCTGGTTCGACTTTCCGTTAAAAGATCACCCGGGTTGGTCATTTGATAGTGCGCTTTTGCTACCCTTTCTACTCGCCATGCTCGGTTCCTCGCTGAAGGGTGTGGGTGACCTTACGACTTGCCAGAAGATCAACGACGTCGATTGGAAGCGGCCCGATATGACACGTATCAGTCGCGGCATCTTGGCTAACTCTCTTGGAACACTGGCTGCCGGATTACTGGGTGGCGTCGGTCAATCCACTTCATCCTCCAACGTCGGTCTTTCCATCGCTACCGGTGCGACAAGCCGAATCATCGCGTACACGACCTCCGGGTTTCTACTGCTGTTTGCATTTTGCCCGAAGCTTACGATGATATTCGTAATCATGCCGGATGCGATCATGGGTGCCACCCTCATTTTCGTCCTGAGCTTCATGATCGCGGCGGGCATCCAGATCATCGCGTCTCGGATGCTCGATAATCGCAAGGTTTTTGTCGTAGGAGTATCACTGTTGGTCGGGCTCGGCGTCGATGTCGTGCCCGACGCCTTTGCGATCCTACCGGCCTGGCTTCAGACGCTGTTCAGCTCCTCGCTTTCTACGACCCTTGTGCTGGCCCTGGGCCTGAACCTGATTTTTCGGTTGGGCATTTCATCGCGCGCGTCCCTCGAGCTACGAGTCGGCGAACAGGTCAGCACCCGAGTCTTCGAGTTCATGCAGCAGCAGGGAGCCCGCTGGGGAGCTCGCCCGGAAGTGATTCGCCGGGCCACCCTGGCGCTCGACGAGTTGATGGAGGGAATACGGATACATGGCTTGACCGAGGGTCCAATCACGGTAACCGCGCGCTTCGACGAGTTGAGCTTGGATCTTCTCGTGCACTATCGCGGCAGAGTGATGGTGATCGATGCGCATCCGCCGTCACCGGATGCTATGTTGGAGGATCCTGATCGAGTGCGGCAGCTCATTGGCTATCTGATTCGGCAATACTCCGATCGTGCAGAATGCGTACAGCAGGGCGACGTTGCCGAGGCGCACCTGCATTTCGACCACTGATATCTTCTCGATGGCGTAAGGCGATAGCCTTGGATCGCGCGCCTTGCAGCCGACCGCTTCTTGCTCCGCTGAGTTCGGAATATAAGGTGGAATAGGGTACAAGAGCGCTGGACCCACGATTCCTATGAAAGTGCCCGCGTGAGCCGGTTAGCCGGGCACGTTCGGCGGATCCAAATCCAGGGGGTCAGGCTGTCGGGCCTCCGTCTCTCTCCTCAGCCATTCTTCCAACAAGCTCACGTGCGCGCTCTCTTCCTCGGCCATCTCGCCGGCGTTCTCGCGTACGGCTCGGCTCGAAGAGCTCCTGGCCACGTGGGCGTAGAAGTCACGCCCCCTGATCTCATTGTGCAGGGCGATCTCGAGGGCGCGCGGCGCGGTCATCAGATAAGTCGCGTCCAGCTCCAGGCAATGGCTCTCGGGACTGTCCGGACAGGCCCACTTGAATTCCCAGGGCGCGATCTTGGGCAGCGCCAGACCGCTCGCCCGATCCTCCACGGTCCGTGCATGCTGTTCGCCGATGATCGCGAGCCGCTCGAAAAGCGCGGCAACCTCCTGGTTGTGGTGAATCTCCATGCTCCGGGCCAGCTGGCGGTAGCGCTCCGCGGATTCGTGCTCGAGCTCCAAGGCGTGGACGAATAGCTCGCCCAGGGTCTCGATGGTTTTGTAGGAATCGCTCATATCGGGAACTCCGCTTCGATTTCTTCAAGCGTAGCTCCTGGTGTGGATTCCGGGCGCCACACCGGAAGGCGTTGGGCGTAGAGCAGGCCGAGGGCCATTCCGTCATCGAGCTGGATGAGGCGGGCCGCCTCGGCCGGGTCGTCCCTTGGCCCCTCCGGCCAGGGATGGACCTGCGCTTTCCAGTCCTTTTGCTCGGGCCTGAAGGTTTGACAGGGGCTCAGCACCTGCACGAAGGCGAAGCCCGGGTGCTCGATGGCGTCCACCAGCAGCTTGGTCAGAGCGGTCGGGTCGCCGGAGAAGCCACGGGCGATGAAGCTGGAACCGGCGGCGAGCGCAATGGCGGCCGGCTGGAAGCGGCGTACCCCGGTGCCGTGGGGCGTGAGCTTGCTGCGGCTCCAGTCGGGTTGCGTCGTCGGGGATGCCTGGCCCTTGGTCATGCCGTAGACCTCGTTGTCCATGACGACATAGGTCAGATCCATGTTGCGTCGGCAGGCGTGCAGGAAGTGGTTCCCGCCGATGGAGAAGCCGTCTCCATCGCCGCCGGCGACGACGACCGTGAGGTCCGGACGCGCGGCCTTCAGGCCCGCCCCTAAGGCCAGCGCTCGCCCGTGAACGCCGTGGAAGCCATAGGCGTCCAGATACGCCGGCAATCGCGACGAGCAGCCGATACCGGAGATGACGGCCAGCTCTTCCTTGCGCAGACCCAGGTGGGCTGCGGCCTTGGTAAGGGCCGCGAGTACCGCGAAGTGCCCGCATCCAGGGCACCAGACGGGGTGGACGTCGGACTTGTAATCCTTGGCGCGCAGGATAGGGACGGCGGTGGCGACGGCTTCCATCTCAGACCTCCCGGATCAGAGCCGCGATGATCTCGCCCGAACGCAGAGGCACGGGTCCGGGTCGGGCGAAGGAGCGGGCATGGGGCGGCAGGGCCCGCTCCGCGTGAAGGTGATGGAACAGCTGCGCTCCATGGTTCTGCTCGACCACCAGGATCCGCTCCGCTCCCTCCAGGGCCTCGATTAGGGCATCGCGGCGTAGTGGAGCAATCAGACGCAGGGCCACGACACGGACCGCTCGGCCTTGGCCCGTCAGGCGTTCGGCCGCCTCTCTGACCGGACCCGTCGACGAGCCCCAGGTGAGGAGGCACAGAGGACCGCTACCGCGAATCTCCGCCCAGGCCGCACCGTAATCGAAATCCAGGAGCTTGCGGCGGCGCTTCTCGAGCTGCCCGAGATGGTCGCCGGCGGCACTCGATGGGTTGCCGCATTGGGTATGCTCCAGTCCGTCGGCCGTGTACATGCATCCGGCCGTTCCGGGAACGGCCATGGGCGAGACCCCATCAGCGGTCAGAGCATAGCGTAGGTACGGCTCGCTCGACGGCTTCGCGGTCGCCCGGTGCAGGTCGTCCTCGAAGCGGTTCGCAGGGTCTATGATGGCCCGCGACTGCCCGAGGGACTGGTCTGTGAGCACGATGGCGGCCGTCTGCAGGTACTCGGTCAGATGCACGGCCCACTGGCAGGTGAATACGCAATCCGCGATGTCCAGCGCCGCGATCACCAGGTGCGGGGCGTCGCCGTGCAGACCATGAAGGGCGATCTGCAGGTCCGATTGCTCGGACTTGGTCGGGATGCCGGTGGACGGACCGCCGCGCATGACGTTGACCACTACGATTGGGGTCTCGCTTGCGACTGCCAGCCCGATGCCTTCCATCATCAGGCTCAGGCCGGGACCCGAAGTGGCGGTGAGGGAGGGCACGCCGCCGAAGGAGCTGCCGATGATCATGTTGATCGACGCCAGCTCATCCTCTGCTTGGAGAAGGGATCCGCCGAGGCGCTCCAGATTCGGTGCCAGCCATTCGAGCATCTCGCTGGCGGGGGTGATGGGATAGGCAGCGACAAAGCGCACTCCCCCGCGCAAGGCACCCAGGCCGCTTGCCTCGTTGCCGCTGATGTTCCAGCGGATGCCGGGATGTTGCGCTGCCAAGTTCGAGTCGCTGGGGCACGCAGCATAACCGGTGCGGATACAGGCGACGGCCGCGTCTGCAACGGCGGTTCCCTTGGATTTCAGGGTCTCCCGTGCCGCGCCTTCCAGCGCGGCGAGGGGCAATCCGGTACAGGCTCCGACAGCACCGAGCGCCGCCATGTTGCTGTGGTCGCCGCCGATCGCAGACGCCAGCGCCTTGAAAGGTACCTCCCGGAGGTCCGCCCCTGTAGCCGTGAGCGGCGGCGGAAGCGTCCCGGAGGCAGGGTCCGCCAGGATCAGACTTTCCGCGTGCAGCGGGATCTCGTCCAGGAAGCGTGTGACGTTGCGCCAGTCCAGCCCGGCGAGCAGGTCGAATTCGTCTCCCATGCAGTGCACCGGTCGTGGTGCAAAACGGACCATGGCGGCGGACTCCCCCCCTCGAATCTGGGGGCCGGCGGAGCGGGTCATGAGACCGTAGTATCCGGCTCTGGCCACCGCGGACAGCAGGATCAGGCCCGCGGTGACGGCACCGCTGCCGCCCGAGCCGGTGATTGCGATGGCTAGGCCCTGTTCCAGCCTGTCGGAAAGGTTGTCGGCCATGTGGGGCAAAGCGCACCTCGGTCGGATCGAAGCTCGCATGATATACCGACCAGCGATCAGCTTCATCGGCCAGTAACCGGTGTGCCTGGACGTCCAAATCCATCCCCTGGAACAGCCGGTGCGGCACTGGCTAGGGCCGATGCGTCGCCGTCCTCGTCTTTCGCAAATACGGCCAGCTCCAGACGGGTAGCCCGGTCGCCGTAGCCGGGTTAACCGAATTCAATGCGTTGCTGCACGGCGTAACGAACCACCGGTCGCCGTTCCAGGCGTGGTGCTTACGAGATTCAAGCCACGCTCGCCCTCAACCCCGCCACGTAGACCCATTTCCCGCTGTCCGGGTTGCGGATGTAGCTCAACAGATTGCGCCGGTTGGCCCCGAGCTCCCGGGTCTTCAGGGAGATATGCACCCAGCCGGAGTTGGGACCCTTACGGGGGTCGTAACACTCGCAGATGATCTGGTCGTACTCCGGCAGGTTGTCGCGCGCCCATGCCGCAAGCTCCAGAGTGCTCATGCCCACGATCTCCACGTCGCAGGCGCAGCCCTGGGTGTGCTGGCTGGTGCTGATCCAGCCCGCTGGCTTGTCCTTCAGCTTGCGCTCCAGCGCCTGGCTGCGAAACAGGCTGTTGGGGGCAAAGCTGCCGAACGCGTCCCGGATGGGCTGCAGCACCTGGCGGGCGAGGTTGACGGCTGCGTGCAGCTCCCGGTCGCCGGGGAGGCCGTTGTCGATTCCCGAGCGGCTGGCCAGCTCGGAGCGGGTGAGCTCGTAGAGCCGGAAGTTGGGGGCGATGAGGTCCTGGGGGTCCAGGTCTGCGAGGTGCAGCTTATCCAGCTTGGTCTTGGAGCGATTGGCCATGGTGGTCTCCTCTACAGCTTGGCGCGCAGGGTGTCCAATGCGGTGACCAGCGGACTACCCATGTCGCGGGACAGGGAGATGACGAAGTCCAGATGCTCCTTCACCGAGGCGTATTCCCGCGGGCTGGCGCCGCGCTGGCTCGCGCTCCGATACATTTCGGCGATGCGCGCTGCCGCTTGGCCGGCCTCTTCCGACTTCAAATCTGCCTGCTGAAGCAGGAGGACCAGCTCGCAATCGGCGGAGCCGACGGCGTCCCAGAAATTCGGTTTCTTCTCGTTGCGTTCCTGGGCAATTTGGATCATGTTGCGGCAGTCCGATTCCAGGGAGTGTCGCCAGTTGCCGTCCTGAGCAGGGTCCAGCCACCACGCGAGCAGCTTGGCGACGGCCCAGTTGGTGAAGGGATAGGGGTTTTCCTCGCCTTTCTCTTTACCCAGCTCGTAGGCTTGGCGATAGTAATTGCCCATGTTCACTAATGCCTCTAGGCGAGGTGTCGCATCGTTTTGCAGCCAGGCCAAGCGTTTGCAGGAGCCGCCTAACAGGTTGTAGCGCTCCATCGTGGGTGCCCGTCGGCCGATGAGGTCCAGCTCGCGAATGGCCTCGAGGATTTCATCGATCAACGCCGACCGCCTGGCTTTCGAACCGACCGCGTCGGCCCTCGCCCTCAGCTCCAACCAACGCTGGCCGGACAGGCGGACGCGGAAGTTGGCGCACTGTTCCACCGCCCGCACCGGGCAGTCGCCCTTCTCGGCACGGATGGCCTTTTCCAGCCAATCGATGGCTTCCGCATAGGCGCCGCTTTCGCCCAGCGCGAAGCCGAGCGCTGCCGCCACATCGGCTCGGGCAAGCCAGTCGTCGTGGGCCTTGTCAGGGATGCGCGTGAGCCTGTCGGTGATACCGGAGCGCATTGCTTCGAGCGCGTCCGGGTCCTCGCCGCGCTTCTTCACCTGCATGCGGATCGTGTTTGCGTCGTTGTTCAGATCGGAGACGAGCTCCGCCGGGGCGTGGTAAGGCTTGGCGGTGCCGGTGTCGGCTTGGTCCCCCTCGTTGTGGAGGCGGTAGGCGGGATCGCCGTAGCACTGGTAGGCGCCCCAGGTGTTGACGTCGGGGAAACGCACCCAGATCTCCTCGCGCGCTGCGCGCACCGCGCGGCCAAAGCTTTCGCCACCGAGCATGTGGTCGTAGAAGCTGGCGGCAAAGGCCTCGGCGGCGCCGTCGTCCACCGCCCAGCCCGCGGCCACCACCGCCTTCACCCCCATCTGGACGAATTCCACCGCCAGATTCGCCGCCAGCATTCCAAGATGCCCTCGGGTCGCGGTCGTGCTCAGTGTCTTGCCCAGGTGGCAGCAGTTGATGAAAACCAGCTCCGGCACCCAGCGCATCTGCTGCACATCCCCGGGCGTGAGGAAGCTCTCACGTCCGATGACCATACCGGACACCGGTTTCGCGAACGCATCCAGTTCGATCTCGTGCTCGCCGTGGCCGGCCAGGTGCAGGATACGCCAGGCGCTGCGGTGCAGACCCGAGAGGATGTCGCCGGCCTTCACGTCGATACATTCCAGTGCTCGATAACCGCCGGTGTTGAGCAGGGCGGCTACCTTCTGCGCCTCCCGGCGGGCTCCGGGCAGGTCGCTGAACAGGTCCCAGCCGGCGAGATCCGGATTGCCCACGACGAAGGCAGTGGCCTCCGTGGCGTGGGCCGGATGCGGGCGGAACTGGGGGGTCTTGAGCTGGCGCACCAGACCGGCGGCGACCGCCGGCGGCCGCTTGCCGTGGCTCCAACGGTCCTCCAGCAGCTCCCAGGGGTAGCGCGCCGACCGCTCGTCCACCAGCAGCACCAGGTCAGCCTGTGTCGGTGCCAGCTCCTTGAGGCGGTTCGGCAGCAGCATCTCGAACAGGGTTTTGGCCACCTCCGCATTGGCGCCGGCCGATTGCGATGCCTGGTGAATGAAGTCGTCGGCCAGGCGCAATTGCCCCGTGGCCAAGGTCTCCTCGGCGCGGGCGCGGTCGGTGGTGGCGATGAAGCGTAGGGTCTCGGCGCGTTTGTCCTCGATGATCTCCAGCCGCTGCCACCAGTTGGGCGCCTCGTCGCAACCGACGCGGCTGAGCTGACCCTCCCCCTCCTCGACGATCGCTTCGGGCCAAATCACCTGCATCGCCAGCTGGCCGTCGCTCAGCACCGATCTCAGGGCCTGAGCCGCCCTGATCGCCACATCCTCGAACAGCTCCAGGAGCTCGATCCGGTCGATGAGCACCTGTCCCTCCAACTGCGCCGCGACCAGCTTTTCGTTGGCAGCCAGTGCACCCCGCAGGATGGCATCCACGGAGTCGCGTACCGCCATACCGCCGGCGCCGGAGCCCACCAGCAGGCAGCTGAGGGCGGCCGAACGTACCTGCTCGTCATGGCCGAAACGGTCATCGGGCCATTGGGCGATGCGCAGGGCATAGTCCAGCATGGCGTCGCGCACGCCCTTGATCAGCAGGCCGGGGGTCAGCTCGCCCACCTGGCCCAGGCCGATCACCGCCGCGCCGCCGGGCTCGCCGCCGCGCTTCGGGTTGAAAAAAAGGGCATGGGTACCCGACTGGCCGGGATACAGGCCGAGCCTCTGGCGCTGCGACAGTGCCCCGCCAAGACGCCGGTCCAGCTCCAGCTCAGCGCTAACGATGGTGTCGCCAAGGTAGTGTCCCACCAGCACCGGGTGTCTCGCATAGGCCAAACTGCCGTGGAGTAGGCTGATCCGGATCGGCGGCACGCCTCGTCCGGCACGGTTCTCGTCGAAGGGGCGGGAGATGCCGAAACCGAACCCGCGCAGGCCGGCCGCGTCCGGAATCTGGTCCGTGGGCGGAGAGGCCGGTAGGACGAAGCGCTCCGGCTCGCCCGCCGTGGCCCGGGCCCGGCCGGGCGGCGTTGCCGGCAGGCGCGTGGTGGTTCCGGTCATGAGCAGGTCCAGGTAGCCCGGGAAGGCGCGCCGTTTGGTGCACAGCTCGTCGTGGGCGGTGTCTTGCACATACCAGGTCTCTACCCCTGGCAGAAGGCCGGAACGCCAGGCCACGGTGCCGTCCCCCTCCCGGGTGGCGATGAATTCCAGGCGCTTGCGCCCGATCAGCCAATCTTCCTCGTAATCGACCACCCGATAGTCCACCACCGTAGCGTTCTGACAGCCGGCCACGTAGATCATGCGCTCCGGATCGGGCGGGGCCTGTTTCAGGAAGTCCCAGGTGGTGCGGGCCTGGATCAGATCCTGGCTTTCCGCCGCCTCCCAGCGGGCAAAAAGCTGTTCGTGCAGATTGCGCCACAGGGTAGGCTGGCTGAAGTCCGCGCCCTTCGGGTCGAAGGGCAGCAATTCCAGCAGACCGGGAAAACGGTTGACGATGCCGATGATCTCGTCGGTGTCGTGGGTGATATCCAACAGGCTCAGCTTGGCCTGGGTCGGGTTGTGGCCGGTCAGCCAGCGTACCGCCTCGTGGGAGCCCAGATTGGGGGTGCCCAGCATCATGAAGCGGCTGTTGGGCAGGTCGAGGATACGGCGCCACACCGCCGTGCCGCGGCCGCCGTCGGCAATCATGGCACGCACGACCAGGCCGCCCATGGAATGGGCCACCAGGTGCACCGGCTGCCTCTGACGCTCGATCTCCGGCAGCCAGTCCTCCAGCTTGGCCGCCAATTTGGCGGCGGCGTCGCGCACCGACAGTCGCCAGTCGTAGGGAAAGACCTCCACCCGGTGGCTGCGCGCCAGGAACTCGATCAGCGGACCGTAAAAGTCGTCCAGAACATCGGTGGGCCTGACCATCGCCTTGCCCATGCGCAGCCGCCCGAGCCCGCCCGTGAACAGGGCCAGGTAGTCGAGCCAGATATCCTTGTCGTCGGCCTGCAGGGCGCTGCCCAAGGTGCCCGGCAGCACCACCGCCAGGGGGCGTGGGGCGGCGATGGCGCGGCTGCGGCGTATGGCCTCCCGCCACTTGGGCGCCTCGTGCGGGGCCGCCTGGATGGGCTGGAAGCCGCCGTCGCCGTCATCGGCTCGGGTCAGGCCGGCCTGAAGCCAGCGCACGCTCGTGTCGTTGGCGAAGTAGTGGAAATGGCTGACCTCGGGACCCTGGTCACGCTGGAAGCGGGCCCCTCCCTCCGAGCGGCGAATGCCGCCGTACATGGAGCCGGTATTGACGACCAGGTCGTGATCGGCGCCGTAGAACCAGTCGGTTGCCAGCAG
>JAJDOL010000308.1 GCA_022340195.1 Chromatiaceae bacterium | reverse complement strand
CCCTGCTCGGCGATACCGGCCGCGGATATCGCCTTCTTCACGGTGCGCTGCACAGCTGATTCGCGGAGGTGGTGGCGTCGGATCTTGCTGGAGCGCGGATCGACGGCGGTGTTTGCGGCGGAGGCGATCGCGCATCGCGCCGAGCGGTTTGGAGTTGCCTGGGATTCTGTCCGTATCGACGGCGATGTAGGCAGCGCCGTGGGAGGCTTTGGCGGTGTTCATCTTCGGCACCCTTTCCTTGCTTTCCTGTGTGATTTTCGGATGTTAGCCGTTTGCTCCCGACCCTGCAAACAACCCGCACAACTCTTCTGTCATGGCATGTCGGAGCCTCTTCTCATCCTCCAGCAGCGGGGAATGGCGGTATTACTCGGTCAGGTCACGCCCGAGTCGAATCTCAAGACCCGCCCGGCCCCTTTTTGGCCCGCGAGAAGGCGGCCGCCAGCGCACCGCCTCCCGCCGGAGGCTGAGGTCCGCGCTCCGGCCGGTCCGACCGGCCTGCGCGCCGGTCCCTGGGCTCGCCCGGGGTCTCGGGCTCGGGACGATCGCCCAAGCGCATGCTGAGCGCGATACGCTTGCGCTCCAGATCCACGCTCATGACCTTGACCTTGACCAGGTCGCCGGTCTTGACCACCTGGTGCGGGTCCTTGACGAAGCGGTCGGCGAGGGCCGAGATGTGGACCAGCCCGTCCTGATGCACGCCGACGTCGACGAAGGCCCCGAAGTTGGTGACGTTGGTAACCGTGCCCTCCAATACCATGCCGGGCGTCAGGTCCGCGAGGGTCTCGACCCCCTCGAGAAACTCCGCCGCCCTGAACTCGGGCCGCGGGTCCCGGCCCGGTTTCTCCAGCTCCGCCAGGATGTCCTTGACCGTGGGCAGGCCGAACTTGTCGTCCGTGAGCTCGGCCGGATTCAGATGACGCAGGGCGTCGCTGTCGCCGATGAGCTCGCGGATGCCCTTCCCCGCCTTGGTCAGGATTCGCCGCACCACCGGATAGGCCTCCGGATGGACGGCAGAGGCGTCCAGCGGCTCGTCGCCGTCCGGGACGCGCAGGAAACCGGCACACAGTTGGAAGGCCTTGTCGCCGAGGCGCGGCACCTGCTTGAGCTGCCGGCGGTTGGCGAACGCACCCTGCGCATCGCGCAGGTGCACGATGTTCTCGGCCGTGGTGCGGTTCAGCCCGGAGACCCGGGCGAGCAAGGGCACCGAGGCGGTGTTCAGATCCACGCCCACCGCGTTGACGCAGTCCTCCACCACGGCCTCCAGGGTTCGCGAGAGTTGGGACTGGTTGACGTCGTGCTGGTACTGGCCGACGCCGATGGCCTTGGGCTCGATCTTTACCAGCTCCGCCAAGGGATCCTGGAGGCGCCGCGCGATGGAGACGGCCCCGCGCAGGGAGACATCCATGTCCGGCAGCTCGGCGGAGGCGTACTCGGAGGCGGAGTAGACGGACGCCCCCGACTCGCTCACCACCAGGGAGCGCAGACCCAGCTCCGGGTGCTTGCGAATCAGCTCCCGGGCGAGCTTGTCGGTCTCCCGCGAGGCGGTGCCGTTGCCGATGCTGATCAGCTTGGTCCCGTGCTCTTTTGCCAAGGTCGCTAACCTGGCGATCGCTCTATCCCATTCGTTCCTCGGCACATGGGGATAGATGGTATCCGTGGCCGCCACCCGCCCGGTGCCGTCGACGACCGCCACCTTGACGCCCGTGCGCAGACCCGGATCCAGCCCGATGGTCGGTAGCCGACCGGCCGGGGCCGCAAGCAGCAGCGACTTCATGTTGGTGGCGAAGACCCGGATCGCCTCCTCCTCCGCCGCCTCCAGCAGGCTTGACTTGATGTCCAGGTCGAGTCGGGTGAGGAGCTTGATGCGCCAGGCCTTGCGCACGGTCTCCTTCAGCCAGGGGTCCGCCGGGCGGCCCAGGTCACGGATGCCGAAGCGCTCGGCAATCATGTGCCGGCAGACGGCATCCGGATCATCGGAATTTCCCGCGGTCAGCTCCAGGAACAACACCCCCTGGTTGCGGCCGCGGAACAGGGCCAACGCCCGATGCGAGGGTATCTTGCGGACCGCCTCCGCATAGTCGAAGTAGTCGGAGAACTTGCTGCCCTCCTTCTCCTTGCCGTCGATGACGCGCGAGATCAGAATCCCCTGCTCCCACAGGAGCGTACGCAACCGGCCGCTGAGCTGCGGGTCCTCCGCGAACCGCTCCATGAGGATCTGGCGCGCCCCTTCCAGGGCCGCTGCCACATCCGCGACGCCCTTGCCGGCATCGACGAACCCCTGGGCAAGGCTCTCCGGCTCCTGCACCGGATCCGTGAGCAGGGCGTCCGCCAGGGGCTCCAGACCGGCCTCGCGGGCAATCTGCGCCTTGGTTCGGCGCTTCGGCTTGTAGGGGAGATAGAGATCCTCGAGCCGCTGCTTGGTGTCCGCCGCCTCGATGTCGGCGCGCAGCTGGTCCGTCAGCTTGCCCTGCCCCTCGATGGTGCCGAGGACCGTCGCCCGCCTGTCCTCCAGCTCGCGCAGGTAGGCCAGACGCTGGTGGAGCTCGCGCAGCTGGACGTCGTCGAGTCCACCTGTGACCTCTTTTCGATAACGGGCGATAAAGGGCACGGTCGCACCTTCGTCGAGCAGCCGGATGGTCGCGCTCACCTGCTCGGTCCGCACTTGAAGGTCCCGGCTAATGATCTCTGCTATCTTGTTCATCGATTTCCTTAGACGTGTGCTCAGCCTGCGGAGCAGCGGTTCGCGTAGACCGCTGTCACCGGCTCGAGCTTGCGAAGAAGCGCGCGGCGCTCTGCCGCGCCGCGGTTCCGCGTCTCGAGCAGGTCTTCACCCCGCTCGAGCGCGTCGATATTCTGTAAGCCAGACGGCCGCCCTTCTCGCAAAAGCCATCGAGTCAGGCTTCCCGTCGGCCGCTGTCGCAGGAATCTACGCGCGCCGTCTCGCCGCTACGATCAGGGGTTTTCGTTGAAGGCAATTCCCGCAATCCGACATTGGCATCCGGCGCCCTATCCACCCGACCTGCTCCCGGGTGGGCTACACCTGTGGCGGGTCCGCACCGGCCCGGAGGGCGCGCCTCTGGACCAGCTTTGGCCCCTGCTCTCGCCACGGGAAGTCGATCGCGCCCGCAGATTCCGGTTCGACCGCCACCGTGAGCGTTTTATCCGCGCCGGCGCCGGCCTGCGAAGGATCCTGTCAGGGTACCTCGAGGTCGCGCCCCAGGCGATCCCGTTCGAATACGCGGCGGCGGGAAAACCGCGTCTGACCGGCGGCTTCGAGGGTCTCGACTTCAACCTGACGACCAGCGGCGATCTGGCGTTGGTCGCACTTTCCGCAAATCAGCCGGTCGGCGTCGACTGCGAGCGGATACGGGATTGCGGGGATGCCGTCGCCATCGCACGGAGAATGTTCACGTCCCGACAGGCGGCCGACATCGCCGCCGCAGCCGCGGAAGACAGATTGGAGCAGTTCTATATCGCATGGACCGCCCTGGAGGCCGAGGTCAAGGCGGACGGTCGCGGTCTGCTCGGTCCCAGGAACCCGGCTGCCCGAAAAACTCTCCAGATCAGGCACTGCGTGCCGGAGCCAGGATTCATCGCCGCGGTGGCGCGCAAGCGTTTGCCTCCGGTCGAGGAATGGGTAACCTTGGATCCGACCGGGCGCTGATATACTACCGCCCTTCATTCGTCCGGTGTACGTCCATGGAAGCCACTCAGATTATCCTGCTGTCGATCGTCCAAGGGTTGACCGAGTTCCTTCCCATCTCCAGCTCCGGGCATCTGGTTCTCGCCCCCCTCCTGTTCGGCTACGAGTTGCAGGGGCTCGAGTTCGATGTCGCGCTGCATATCGGTACCCTGGTCGCGGTCATGCTTTATTTCCGCCGCGAGGTCGCCGGGATGACGCTTGCCCTTGCGCAATCGCTGCGCACGCGGCGTATCGCCACGCCGGAGGCCAGGCTCGGCATGATGATCGTCATTGCGACCATCCCGATCGTCCTGTCGGGGATACCGCTGAAGTACCTGTTGGAGTTACTGCGGGAGGACGAGCGGCTGATCGCCCTGGTGATCGCCGGAACCACCATCGGTTTCGGGCTCCTGCTCTGGATCGCCGACCTGCGCGGCAATCGCTCGCGCGACGAGTACAGCCTGAGCTGGAAGGACGCGCTGCTGGTCGGCTTGTTCCAAGTCATCGCCATCATCCCCGGGACGTCGCGCTCGGGCATCACCATCACCGCGGGACTCATCTTGGGTCTGACGCGCAAAGCCGCCTCGCGCTTCTCCTTTCTGCTCTCCATTCCCACCATCCTCATGGCGGGCACGCTGGAGACGGCCGATCTCGTTCAGTCCTCCGACCCGATCGCCTGGAGCCCCCTCTGGCTGGGCGCCCTCCTGTCCTTCGCCGTCGCCTATCTAACCATCCATTTCTTCCTCGAGTTCATCGAGAGAATCAGCATGCTCCCGTTCGTCCTGTATCGAATGCTGCTGGGTACCGCGATCCTGCTGCTGGTGTTGTGAAGAGGGTTTGCGGGCGCATCCGGAGCACCGGGTCAGGGGCTTCGAAATCGCGCTGCGCCGAACCGCTTTCGGTCCGGTCCGCCTCTTGGGCGATTGCCGGAAAGGATGAGAAGACAAGCACGATGGTATGTTCTTTGACAGAAATCGCCTTTCCTCAGGATTGCCGCACCAATCGCTCCCTGATCCCGGTATCGAAGGCGGCCGACAAACGATCGATCGCCACGCTGCGCTCCGCGGCATCCCAGTTCATCCTGTTGCGCATCCCGAAGCCACCCGGGGTCTTGTTGGCGTCGAGGATGTAGATCGAGCCATCGTCATTGGACCGCAACAGGTCCAACTCGCCGAAATCCAGGCCCAGGGCGGCGCAGAGCTCGAGGATTTTTCCGATTTCTTCGTGGCTGAGCACATCCTGTGCCTCGGCGAGATGCACCACCTGTGTCGCCGTCTTGATCCTATCCCTCGGGATCTCCTTCCGCTGCACGTAGACCAGGGGCACCGACCCCATGATGACAGGTACGCGGTACTCGACCATCGCGTCGCCCTGACTTGCGTCTATGTATTTCTGGTAGACAAAGCTCGGGTCGACGCTCGCCACAGGGCACGCGACGATAGAGCCGCCAATGGCGTTTTCGTCGTGCTTGGCGACGCACCGCCCTTGAAAGCGAAATGGATCGACGAACGACGAGTATCCGAATATCCGCTGAAACAGCGCCTCTACGCTTCGCTTGCTGATGTCCAGGCAACGCCGGTTCAGGACGGGTATTGCACTGCCCATGGCTTCCAGGACTGGGCTGGGCTTCACCCAAGTGCTGTCCTGCCAGGCAAAGGCAAAATCGAACCTGTCCGCAGGATCCGTTGTGGCGAAGTACCCGAGGCGCCCGAATATGGACACGATCGTGTAGAACTCCTTATCCGGATAGTCGGGCTGAAAGAGAACTTTCATTGCGTAAGAGATTGGGGATTGCGTAGACGGGAAAGGCCAGTTTCCGGATTTTCAGCTGTAGGTGCAAAGGATGTCGTCAACCGTTTCCTGCCGTTTGGCGATCGTATAGCGACCGCCTTGCCTGGCGACGATGGGCGGGGACGGCCGGATGAAGGGTCGCTTGCGGACGTTGGTATAGGCACCCATGAAGTCGAATACGAGATGGTCTCCGACGTCCAGGGGCCCGGGGAGGGCTGAAACCAGGCGGTCCGCTTCGACACAGGTATAACCGACGATATCGTAGTCGGCGGGATTCCCGCCGGAATCCGGTTCCGAGCGGCGCACCACCCGCACCGGCGGGTCCTTGTCGGTCACGGTTTCCACGTTGTGCCTGCTGGCGTTGACCAGAGCCAAGCGCGTGCCTCCGATGGTCTTCAGGTCGATCACGCGGCAGACAAAGGACATGGCATTGCCTACGACCGCCGTTCCGGGCTCGATGAAGAGGGTCGGTCGCGACGTTCCGGAAAAGGCATCGGCGAAGGCTCCGGCCACGGTATCCGCATACTCCCGGTTGCTGGGTACGTGGATCTCGTATTGCCGCGCCAGGCCATCCGGCAGCTCCCCCAAAAACCCGCCGCCCAGGTTGTAGTACTCGAGATCCATATCCCCGAAATAGCGCCGGGATGCATCGAGCAAACCCCTGACCCGGCGCGCAAAGGATTCCAAGGTGCGCGAGGAGCGTGAGAAGTGGCTATGCAGACCGCGCAGCGAGCAGTTCGGGTACTCGGCAAGAATATTCCGCACGCGCGCCATGACCTGGTCGTCGGCCTCGAATCCGAACCGGGAGGGCTGGTCTTCGCCGATCCCGTAATTGAGACGGAGTCCGACGCGAAACCGATGGTCGGAATGTGCGCGGCAGATTGCTCCGAGATGCTCGAGCATGTACCAGGAGTCGAGATTGACTATGGCCCCTGCCAGGAGGGCTCGGGCGAGAAATTCCTGCGAATGCAGCGGACCGTTGACGACGATCTCCGCTCCGCTGTGTCCGACCCGCTGCGCCATCTCGTATTCCATCTCCGAGACTACCTCGGCCATGGCCCCCAGCGCGCGCAGGTGACGGCAAATCGAAGGCGCGTAGTTGGTCTTGTAGGAATAGGCGATCCGGGATTCCGGATAGGTCGACTGGAAAACCTCGGCCAATTGCCGATAGTTGTGCGTCAACTGGTCCAGGTCCAAGAGATAAAAGGCGTTCCCGACCCAACCTTCGAGATATTCGATCTCGGCGAAGCTGATTTGCATGCGACGGATTGCTCAGTCTGCCCAATGTCAATTCGCGTGCATCCCGCCGGCAGGGAACCGACACGGGACGTTGCGGACCCGACACCCGCAAGAAACGGCCTCGACGCACGCGAACACTCAGGCGATCTCCGAAAAATCTCATACCATCTTGCTTGTCTTTTCGTCCGTCTTCTGCGTTGCGACAACAGTTAAAACGTTCGACTATGCGGCTGTTGTCGCACCTTGAAGCCGAACGATCCCAACGCTTCGCAATCCCTGCTTTGCTTGGGCACCGGTCTTGGGCATCCCACCCAATCCATTCGCTGCGTTGCAGCTCACCCGGTGCAATCCGGTATGAGATTTCCCGTCAATCGCCTAAAAGCTGATTTGGTAGCGGTTGAGCGCAGGCGGCGTCAACTCGTCGAACCCATTCTCCAGGGCGCTTCGGAGCCAATCCAGATACTGGCTCACCTTATAGGAATTTACGCTCATATTGTGGCAATCGGATCCGTAAATCCATAGCTGTGGTGCTTTGCGCGCCAGATTCTCGATCCATTGCAGGTAGATTCCTTGTCGCTCCGCAGCGCTGTAACGCCAATTGCTATAAATGGAAAAAAAGGCATTACTCCACCAGATCAGCGCATTAGGCTCATCCTTGATCGTTTCTATCAGCTTGCCTTGTTCGGTAAGGAGGTTGCAGACCAGGTACTCGACCCTGATGCGGCGAAATCTTTGCCAATGTTCATACAGTATCTCCTCCCCTCCCCAGGCCGCCAATTCCTGTTGCCAACGACGGTCGACTGTTTTCCAGTCGAGGTTTTCGGGGGTCATTCCGTCCCATAAGAGATAATGGGCTTCGCCGGAGGGCAGCTTTCGAAACAAAACGCGCAGAAAGGACGGGTAATCGACACCGTCCCATTCCTCATGGATGAGGCGCCTGAATTCCAATCCTTGCGGGCTGTAGTCGAACACGAGCATGCGCGTCTTCGAATCGAAGCCGTGCGTTTGGAGCATGCGGTTGGGCTTGAAACCGGCGGAAACGGTATAGAGCGCCTTCAAGGGTGCCTCGAAACCCTCCGCGGGGGTCTCGACGTCTTCATAGGATTCCAGGTTCCAAACGAAAATGCTCCTGGGCAGGTCTTCCGTCAGGCGGCGAACGCCCTCCAAGAACAGGTGCTGCTTTCCATTGGACTCCGGCTCCTCGGATAGGGCCGATTCCGCCACCGGTATCTGCCGGTTCATCCAGCGCTCCGGGCGCCGCGGGTCGAGGGTGACCATGGCTGCATCGATGGCGGTCGGAAACTCGAAAACAGTATGTCCCGCCTCCAGGCTCAGTCGAACAAGGCTCCATCCCGGCAGCCTTGGCGAAATCCGAGCTCTCTCGCTCGTCGGGGCCAGTGCCTGCCCATCGGACAGGGTCCCCACCATCAAGTGGAGACGGCAATCCCCTTTCACAGGTCCGGGGTCTTCGACCAGTGGGCAGCCCAGCGCGCGATAGCGATTGAGATCGATCAGCAGACAATCCGGCTTCAATCCGTACCATTGACCAGGTTTCACGAGGAGATGACCGCAGACGAGGAAATCCTTCTGCTCGATCCATTGCTCGATAGCCTGCATGATAGGTACGGCTTGTCCGGCATCCGGATGCCAGACCTCTGCCAGGATATGTCCATAAACCTGAATGAAACAGTAGTCCGCATCTTCGTCGGCTGCGCGCTGCAGAATCCCATCCAGACGCTTGTCTTCGAGAATAGGGCCGAAATACTTGAAGCGCGTCCAACCGATAGTCAGATCCCGTGCGCGCGCGGCGGCGCGGCAATCCGGATAATCGGTCGAGTTATCCAGAAGTCCGAAAATCAATCGCGGAGTGCTCATTCTCTTTGTCGCCTGAAGCCGTCTCGCCGCTTTCGTACCGTGCGCAGACTCACTATGATACTTCGAACAAAGGATCTCCGGACGGGGATGAGGACCGACCTTGGCCTATACAAGATTCGTCATCGTTTCGCATTTGCGCAGCGGAACGCATTTGCTCCGCACCATGCTGGAGTCGCACCCGCAGATTGTCTGCCAGACCGAGGTCTTCAACTCCGACAACCCGAATCTTCCGTACCCATTGTCGACAGCTACCCGTGAGATTTTGGAGCGGTGGGTATATCGGCCATTCCCGGAGGAGATTCACTGCGCGGGGTTCGTGCTGCAGGCCTATCATCCCTTCGGATTGAAGGCCTTTCCGGGCATTCGCGAGAACCCGCTTTGGGCGGACGTCTGGCCGCTTCTCGAAGGCACTTCCGGCCTGCGGGTCATCCACCTGCGTCGCGCCAACCTGTTGCGCCGACACTTGTCACACATCCTCGCCCGCAAGACAGGCAGTTGGCACGACTGGGATAGCGACAGAGTATGGAACGTCAGTCATATCCAGCAACCTTCCCTTCGCAAGCCCGACCGTCCGAGTCGACCCTCGGTGAGGCTCGATCCCGACAGACTCCGGCTGGATTTCGAGGACGTCGAGCGATTGCATCGTCGTGTCGTCTTTCGGTTTCGGCACACCCCCTACTTCCCGCTGAGCTATGAAGATCTATGCGCCGATCCTGGCAAAGTTGGTGACGAGCTGCTCAGCTTCCTCGGCGTGGGGGTGGAGGCGCTGCACCCGGCCGTTGCCAAGCTCGAAAACCGCCCACTGGCCGTCAGCATCGAAAATTACGATGAGCTGAGGCGGGCCTTTGCCGCCACGCGCTGGCAAAGCTTTTTCGCAGATGACGCGAGCGCCTGAGGACGCGTCAATACAGTCTGCCGACGGGCTCGATGGCCTGTTTGTTGTAGGCCTCGATCCAATCCGCCTGGCGCCGGCATCTTTCTGCAACAGCGGCCGGTGCTCCGCCGGGTCCTACGCCTGAGCGCGCCTCCTCCAACAGCTCACGCCAGACATCGATGAACTTGATGAACTGCGGCGCCCTGCGCGCAAGATCGA
>JAJDOL010000263.1 GCA_022340195.1 Chromatiaceae bacterium | reverse complement strand
GGCATCTCGCTTCGCGCTTTTTCATGTAAGCGCCATGTAAGCACGCGAAGAGATTTCGCAGGCACGGAACCCCCCGAAGCGGGGCTCCCGTAACAGCGGGTGTAAACGGTCGCCGACCCCCTCCGCCCTCCCCACCTGCGCATCCTCGCCGATCCTGACTCCCGCGATCGATCTCGAAGACCATCCATAGCGAAGTTCTATTGGCACAGCCTTGCGTGTCATCCTCGTAGCCTATGTGGTCTTTCGGGTCAAGCTCTACCCGCTCGGCACCAGGTCGGCGCCTCGGTCTCGTTTGCGAGGGAGGGGGTCGGCGGACTGCGCCGCGGGTGTATTTGCCGGCAAGATATTTGGAGCGCTACCGAAACTAGAGGAGAATCTGAAATAGTTGACCTCTTGGTCGATCGCGAGTTTGGAGCAATGAACAGCGAAGACTTAAACCGGAAACTCCAAAACTTGGAAAGCAAACTTGCAGAAGTTCAGCGTGCGGTTGAAGCATTGAAAGGCAACGACAAGGCTCTGTACCAGAATGACAAAAATGCCCATGAGCAGCTAGAGCACCTGCGCGGGGTCGTAAAGAAAAGTCTTGAAGACTTCGCGGATACTGGCAACAAGGTAAAGGACGCAACGGATCGAGCCGTAAAAAATCTACAACAGCAAATAACAGGTATCTATGTAGTCAACTCGATTATTTTTCAGGCGTTATTGGCAGATCAGACGTTCGCTAAGCAAGCTTCCTGCTTAGCACTGCAGATGATGCTTGAAAAAGTGGATGAGCAAGAGAAACCGCTTCTTGCTATGACTATTCGGGGCTTCTTAGACTCGTGCGATAAGGCGAACCAACCATTGGATGCGAAGGAAGTGGTTGAGAAAGCCAAACCACATCTCAGGATTGTGGACGCAGACTATTTCAAAGACGAGGAGAACTGAGCGAGCGTTCGGGATGCGCGACAGGCAGAGAAAACCCCGCCGAAGCGGGGTCTCTCTGAGGCTCCGAGAGGCTCTCTAAGCCGTCTTCGCTAGACGGAGTGAAGCCCTGCGGGCCACCGTCGGCCGCTCTCGCGGACTGCCTCATCCCGCTTCCCTCCCTTCCTCACGCACCCGGGTGAGGTTCTCCTCGAGCAGCTGGCGCGCGTTCTGCAGCTGACAGCCCATCTCCCCGAAGGTCATCAGCAGCCACCCCAGGTCCGTGAGCGTGCGCTCGTTCAGTTCCCGGGTGTCGGCGTAGGCTAGCAGGTCGCCGACGGCCTCCAGGTAGGAGAAGATCGCGTTGAGCGCGCAATCGGCATCATTGTGGAGCATGCCCAGGCCCTTCGCGTCGGTCTGGATGACCTGGTCGAACTGCTCCATCCGTGCGGTCGCACACATGGCGCCGATCGCCGTCAGGGAGCCCAGGCCGGTGCGTCCCTCCAGCTCCAAGACACCGCTCTCGGTGATGGGGGTCTTGATGGTGCGGGCGTCCTCGCTCATGACTTCGCCCTCCGCGCGCGCTGCTGGTGGAGCTCCCGGTAGCTCGCGTCTACCTGCTCGAAGCACGCCCATGGATCATGGGCTCGGGCGAAGTGGTAGACCATGACCTCCAGAAACGAGAAGAACCCGACCCAGTAGACATCATGTTTTGACCTGCCCTCCTCAAGGTGGCTCTGTGCTGATGGATGATTCCGTCCCCAACATAACCCACGAACGTTGAGGACGGGCAGGTCAAAACATGATGTCTAGATTTGGTCGCATGCGAGACCTCCGCAGTTCCCGGCCCAGGGTCAGACTACCCCGTGGGCACCCGTGGCCTTCCGAGCAAACCCTGAGCATCGCGCCGCAGCGCCAGAGGATGTGGGCTCCTAACGCGCGCGGAGACTTTCCCGCAGGGCGCGGGCCAGCCCCTCGGCCGACTGCGTTCCCGAGAGCGGTACGCCCTCGGCCACGAAGGCGGGTGCGTGCTCGAAGCCCATGGCCCGGGCCTGGGCACTGTCGCGCTCGATGGCGGGGTCCATTGCTCCCGTGAGGCAGGTGCGCAGGGCCACCGCGTCGAGGCCCGCCACGCGGGCGACGGGACCTGCGTCCCCCTCGGGCCAGGGCAGACCAAAGTCTGGACGCTCGACCGCGAGCAGGGCCGCACGCATCTCCGCGAAGTGGCCCTGCCGCGCCGCGCAGCGGGCCAGGGCAGCGGCCTGGCGAGCCGCCGGGTCGTAGGCGGGGATCCAGTCGCGGAACACGACCCGCACCTCGTCCGACACGGACAGCAACCGGTCGATCTCGGCGTGCGCCCGGCGGCAAGCGTGGCAGCGGTAGTTGGCGTAGACGATCAGTCGCGCGCCATCGGCGCGCCCCAGGAAGGGCGCGTCGTCGACGAGCACGGGCAACCGTGGCGGCCGCGGCAGCTCGATGGCGACCTCGACGTCGGCCTCGGCGCGCAGCCGGGCGAGCAATGCCTGGCGCGCGGCCTGCCGGGCGCGGAACTCCAAGAGTGGGCGCGCCCGCTCGGGGTCGGGTTCCGGCCGCCCGAGCGCCCGTTCGGCTGCGGCGAGCTCCGCGAATGCATCGGCGCCTGGGGCAGCGGTCTGCGACGCGACCAGTGCCTCAACGTCCATGCCGCGCCGCGCGGCCTCGGCGGCCAGCAGGCGCTCAGCGAGAAGATCCTCGGCGACGCGCAGGCGCTCGCGCGCCAGCTCCCCGCGCAGGCGGTACAGGCGCAGGGCCGCCCGGGCCTCGAGGTCACCCGCGCACAGGGGCTCGCCGTCGAGGCGCGCCACCACGCGTCCCGGCGCCAGGGGAGCCGCGAGCTCTGCGGAATCGGGAAGCTTGGGCTCAACGCGGTGACGGGCGCGCAACGCGCCGAGCGCCCCGCGGCGCGCGCCCTCGCGAGCCTGCTCTTCGAGGTAGTGACGAATGGCCGCACGCCGCACCGCCGGTATGGCCGCGGAGCCCTGGGGTGCTTCGGGACCCTCGAAGTCGGCGGCGCGCTCGCGGCGGAAGCGGTCGATCTCGTCTTCGCTCACCGGCGGGACGGGAGCGACGGCAAGCGTCCCGCCCGCCAGCTCGACGAGCCGCTCGTCGATCAGGGCATCGAGGGCGAGCGCCGCCTCCTCGTGCAGCGCCTCGAGCAGCGCGGGGGCCTTCCCGCGCGAGGCCGCGTCCACCGCGGCCAGGGAGACGGAGCCGCCGTCGAAGCGCAGCACCGGCGGGCCTTCCGCTGCGGCCACCAGGGCGAGCGCGAAGAGTGGCAGCGCACGCCCGAGGCTCACCGGCTCGGAAGCTCCAAATCCAACGCGTCTGGGGACGGAGCCAGCTCCGGCATGTCCCTAGCCTACTCCGGAACCTGCGCAGTCGGACCGCGCAGAGCGGCGACGTCCTCGATCGCGCCGTCCTCGAAGCCGGCCAGGAACTCCGCGATCCCGATGCCCAGCTCGTCGCGGAAGGCGCGGTCCGCCTCGAGCAACACCACGCTGCGCTCGAACCGCTGGCGCAGGGCGTTGCCGGCGTCGGTCTCCTCGTCCGACTCCAGGTCCCCCGCGACCTCGCGAACCTCTCGCAAGCGGTCGAGCAAGCGCGCCTCGCGCTCGGGCTCAAGCTCACCGCCCAAGCGCTCAAGCACCTGTCCGTGCAGGGCGTCACTCACCAGTGCGTCCCAGGCCGGGTCGAGACGCGTCGCATCCTCAACCTGCACGGTGGCGGACGGCCTTACAGCTCCCTCTTCGTCCAAGAGCGGCAGTGACTCGGAAGGCGGCTGCGCCGCGCAGCGCCCTCCGGCAGACAACGCGCCGCGGCTGTCGCGCGCCAGCTCCGCTCGGCGCGTGCGAGCCAGCTCGCCGCGGAGCGCAGCAATACGCTGCTCGGCTTCGTAGGCGCGCTCGCGCCAGAGAGCGACGGTCTCCCGCTCCGCATCGATCGAGCTCCGGTGCCAGAAGGTGGCGGCGGCCACCGCCGCCACCAGCAGGAACGCCGCGACGCGGCCCAAGGTCAGTTCCCGAGCTGGTACGGAGAGAAGAAGCCGTCGTTCCAGGTGTGCTCGGAAAACTTTCGCTCGCCCCGCCAGGATGGGTGGTAGCAGTCGATGTCCGAGATGTCCTCCTCCTGGAAGGGCTCGTTGAAGGTGACGTCCGTGTAGGACAGGAACTTCCCAGGGTGCTGGTCGGCCTTCTCGTCGGTTATGTTTTCAAGGATCTGGTTGTAGCCGATGATCCGCGATTGTACGTAGAGCCGGTCTGCCTCGCTGTTGAAGGGCGAGAGCATCGAGCCGCAGGGGAACCCCGCGACCGTGAGCGCCCAGAGGACCTCGCAGTCGACGATGCCCAGCGCCGTCTTGTCCTGCCCGATGTCGTAGAGCCGCTTCAAGTCGGGGATCGCCACCACCTGCACCGTCGCGCCGTTCGGAAGGTTGCCGAGCAGGGTGTCCATGCCCGCCAGCACGTTCGCCTCGAACTCGGCGTCGGTGGGCAGGTCGGCGATCGAGTCGCGGCACACGTCGTTGCCGCCCAGCATCACCGTACTGTAGGTGACGTTCTTGCCCGCCGCGCTGCCGGCCTGGGACACGAGGTCGTCGACGCGGGCGCCGTTCTGGGCGGCGATCCAGTTCTTGCGTCCGCTGCTGCCGAAGTTGGCCGAAATGCGCTGATTGTGCGCCCGCACGTTCGGCAGGCCGAAGAGCCACTGCCAGAAGCCGAAGTAGCCGTTCACCCACGAGAGGTTCAGGTTGTCCGCCGGAAGGTCGGCGTCGAAGGCGCGCGTGATGGAGTCTCCGATCGAGTAGAGCCGCTTGGGCGTACTCTGCCCTGGCTCGAGCGCGAAGGCCGGGACAGCGAGGAGGCCGCAGCAGAACGTGCACAGCGCGGCGCGAAGCAGGGTCGATGAACGCATTCCCCTCCCCTCCCTCGTGTTGGTGCGTGGAGTCGGCGCGACCATTCTATGCAGCACACCGGAAGCCGTACAGGAAGAATCGTTGTGGCGGAAGGATAGGAAATCCAACCGCCCGCGGTCGAATATCCCTCTGGTCGGGGCCCCGAGTCAAGGCCCGGCTGAGCGTCCTGCAAGACGAGATGTGGTGCTTTGGGGACAATGCGAGTGGAGGGAAGTGCCGGGAAAGGGTTTTTTTGGTGCGGAGATACGGCAGATCGCGGGAATCGAGCAACAGAAAACTCTGCCGCTGCCGAAGCGCGGATCACGAGTTCACGCGCTGACCGAATTCGTACTCCGACTCCGGCTGGACGAGGGGGTCGCCGGTCGATCTGCCATCATTAGCAAAGACCACTCTGGATTGAGTGGGTCTCCCACTCCCAGCGGAGCGCGCGTTGCCAGGTCGATTCACGGAGGCTGTGTCGGTTCGGCAAACGTCCGCTTTTTGTCGGCTTACCGCCACATCGGTCCAGGACCCCGATGGCTGCTCCGGGTCGTAAGCGGAAGTTCGCGACCATCATCTAGCCCGATCTGATATACGTACCGTTTTCTAGACCTCACAGGTGCCCTAGAAGCCGTTGAACCTGCCCCTCGCCTTCCTTCTGCTCCTGCTGTTACCTGCCTTGACAGTCGCAGAGACGACGCTCTCAGGGCACGTCGTGCGGATAGTGGACGGCGATACCGTCTATGTCCTCGACGCGACCCAGGAGCAGCACAAAATCCGCCTGGCGGGCATTGCTGCACCCGAGCGCGGACAACCGTTCGGCAAGAAGTCCAAGCAACGCATGGCCGAGCTGGTTGCCAGCGAAGATGTTGAGGTTGACTGGTACAAGAAAGGCCGTTGGGGCCGGCTGATCGGTACGGTTTGGGTCGCATCGCCAGACTGTCAGGTCGTGCCATGTCCAAAGACCCTGAACGCCGGTCTCGCTCTCATCACATCGGGGCTTGCTTGGCACTTCAAGAGATATGCTCACGAACAGTCCGAGGAGGATCGGGAGCGGTATTCTTTCGCGGAGGTCGAAGCGAGAGGCAAGAACGTGGGTTTGTGGCAGGATTATGAGCCTATCCCACCTTGGGAGTGGCGGAAACGCAAGAGAGCTAGACAGTGAAGACAATTGTGCTTGCGTTGCTGATCGTGCTCTCAGCATGTACGACCAACCGGCCTGCTGAGGACAGCGAAGTCGGGACATCAGGACCCACAGTCTACGGGCAGATCTCGGTATCGGTGTAGATGGGGTCTCGGATGGGCAATGACCGCCTTCGTAACCCGGCTTCTGGCGAAGGCAACCAACTATCCGACTTCCCATCCGACTCGTTCACGCCGGTGACCTCGGCCAGCATGCGCGTACTCCAGTGCGCGATTTTTTTAAATGGATCGAGATCGCGTTGCAGAAAGGGCCATTCCTCTGATGTTGTGACTGAATACTATGTTAGGCTCCTCGGACTATAAAAGGGGGTGGCAGGTTAAGGTGCCGATGCGCGAACATTGGCCCGACCTAAACACAGCAACCTGTCACGGAGATTGCCATGTCTGATACGAATGTTACCGCTCCTGAAGATCGCTTGGACGAAATCGTCAGTAAGCTTGTTGCCGGCGATGCAACGAACGAATGGCTGACCGACGCACCCGCGCTGTTCGACGCTGCGCCAGAGTACGACCTGCGGGGATCCATAACGCGGTA
>JAJDOL010000261.1 GCA_022340195.1 Chromatiaceae bacterium | reverse complement strand
CTCTGGGTCGGCGCCTCCGATCTGCAGGCCGCCGGCCTGCGCGTCTTTGCGGGGCTCCTGATCGCTGGAGGTATCCTCTCTATCCTGGCCGCCTTCTTGTTTGCGACCAGATTCCAGGTGGTAGAGGGCCGGAAGCAGCTTGTTGCCGGCGAGATTGCCTGTCGATCCAAATATCACCAGCGAACAGGGGTCGGTCATCGCACATCTCCGGATTGCGTCGAGCCGATTATTACTTTCGCTGGTAAAAGACGAAAAACATTGCGCCCGACCGGAGCTGGGCTGCAATGCCGGCTCAGCCGCTTTAACCGGCACCGGGCAGACCAGCGCGAAGGCCGCGGATCAGCGCCTCCACGGATTCCAGCTCGGGATGCACCTCGCCGGCCAGCTTGTGCGCCTCCTTGGCCAGGAGGCCGGCGTTCGGCAAGCCGTCCAGATTGACGGCGGCCTGTTGAAGGGCGGAGCGGGCGCGCCCTGCGTCCCCCGGCAGCAGGTAGCGGGCGTTGACCGTCGCTTCGTAGGCGCTCAGCCAGCCGGTGGCCTCGGTCGTGGTGACCCAGCGCACCGCCTGCAGGGCGCTGGTCATCGCCTCTTCAATGCCCTGCCAATAGGGCGGGTCCGGGTTCAGCGCCATCTCGGCGGAGTGCACATCGCCGCGGATCTTGCTCAGGGGCAGCAGTCCCCAGCGGTAGTCGAGCTCGTCTTCCAGAACTTCCAGCTGCTGCCGCGCGACCTTGCGGTTGCCCTTGGCCGCGGCGGCGCGGCCCTCCTGCACCGCCTGCTTGGCCCGCGCGCGGTGCTCAGCCGGAGCCTGGATGAGCGCGTGGTCGAGCTCCGCCTCGAGCGGCAACCACAGGCCCGGCTCGGGCTTGGCCCCTTCTTTGGTCAAGTCTTGGCGGATGATGGCCGTCTGCCGGCGCAATGCCTGGGCCGCCGCCGGCTCGTAGAAGGCGTCCAGCACGCGACTGGCGTCGTTCAAGGCCAAGCGTGTATCGATCTCGTCACGGCTCCCCGCGGCCCCCAACGCCCGCTGCAAGTCCTTGTAGATCTCCCGGCCCTGGGCCAATGCCTGGCTCGACACCTGACCCAGGGGCGCCTGTACGTCGGTGATAGTCTCACCCCCAGCGGCCACCTGGGATACCTGGGCAGCGCCTACTGGCGGCAGGTCCTTGGAGGGCAGATCCTGGTAAGGGGGCGCCGCGGCCAAGGGCTGGACGGCGGCGAGTGCCAGGGCGGATGCGAGCAGGGTGCGGTGCATGGGGGCGTCTCCTCAACTAAGGTCAAACGTTGACTTCGGGCCTGGCCGGCCCAAAGACGGTGATGCACCAAGACAAGCGAAAACCGTTCCACTGGCCGCAACCGGCTCTGCTCGGGGCCTGTCCGTGGCCCAGGGGGCTTGCAGGACACTGCTGGCGGTTGATTTCCACCAGTCGCGACGGGGTTGATTGGGCTTGTGCACCAATCCGCCTGAATCCGTGCGCGCGGATCGCCGTGCGACAGGCTCAGGTCGTATAACCGGGATATCTTGCGGACATCGGCTTCTCCACCGTCGAGATGCCCCTTCGCGTCTACCCGATCAGCCTCGGCCAGCATTGAAGGAGAACATGCGGCGCAGGGTCGCTTCGCCGAGGAGGTGATGCAATACGGCCATCGCCGTGTGGCCCACGAAGTAGGCCCACATCAAGCTCGCCGCCGCTTGGTGGAGCTCCAGTACGAGCTGGACCGAGCCGGGCATCGCACCTTGTTCCGACATCCCCAACCAGACCGTCGAGCCGGTCGATGCCATGAACAGCGCGCAGAGCGCGCCGAGCCCGTGGACCGCCGACGCAATCAGGTGGGTATCCTCGTCGGAGGGCATATGCCGCTGCCGGGCCGCAGCCAGGGCGCGGCCCCCGGCGGCAAACAGTGCGTTGCGCGACTCGCTCCAAAACCAAGGGAACAGGACACGGGGGCCATCCTCTCGATGTCGCATGAACAGCCAGACGAACCAAGCGATAATTACGAGAAGCAACAGTAAGCCGTTGATTTCATGTAGCTCAAAGCCGGCGGCGTCCAGCCAGGGGCGGGAGATCCCTGGCCTCGGCCGTTCCATGAAGGTCGAGAGCAGCAGCTGCAGGGTCACGCCAACCGACAAGCCGATGTGTAGGAGGCGTGTAATCAGGGTGGGCTCCGACGAGCTGTTCATGGTAATGAGTCCTCAAGCCGTGCGCGCTGTTGTTCGAAGGTGCCGTACGAGACTTGGGCCCCCATCACCGTAATCGGCGCGACGCGCACACCTTAGCGGCGTTTGGTTTCCTACGCTCGTTCCTGCTCCCAGCGCTCCAGCGCGGTTTGATGCGCCTTGGCGGGTGCACGTCGGATGATGCGTTGAAACGACAGGTTGTTCGGCACCATCAGCGTGCCACCCTCATCCCCCCGGAGAATCGTGAACATCAGACTCCGGTACACCGCGCGGCCCCTGATGTCGTCGGGAATCAATTCGACCCGGTCGCCAAGCTCATACGGCTTCCATATCAGGATGAAGAAATTAGCCGTGATGTTGCTGGCCATTGCCCAAACGGCCAGCAACCCGACGCCGATCACGGCGAGCACGCTAAGTAGCAAAGTCCACAGGTCGTCGACGTTTACTCCCATGTGACGCAGAGTCACTAGTATGAGCAACAGCCACATGGTGCCTGCGACCAATCGCTGTATGACCATCGCGGTTTCCGCAGACAGGGGTGTGTGTCGGCTGGCGCGCGCCAGCGCACGGCGGAGTATGCGTTGAATGAGCACCGCCAGCGTCGCACCGACGATATATATAAACAGGGAGGGAGCCACATGCTGCCATGTCGGCAGCCAATGGGGCAGGTCGATTCCGAGTGATTTCATGACAATTTCCAGTTCCTTCCAGGTTTCGGCGGTCCGCGCGATGCGACTTTGGTTGCGGAAGGGAAAGTGAATTACTCCAAGGGAAGGCAAGATGTGCGCCACGAGCCGACCGGCATCGCCGCACCGAATGATCAGCGGAGCGTGTTGTCGGAAGCCCCCGGTCTGGAGAATAATCCCCAGGTGGTGAATATCCACCACCAGGACGATGACGGTTCGGTTACCGCTGGTCCCTGCAACCGAGCAACAAGGCGTCCCGAACCGCCTGATGAACCCTCCCTCGCGGCACACCCGCCGTCACGAAACATTCATGGGAACGCAACCCAATCCAGTATGGCGTTGCGTTTTCCTACGCGTGGCCCGACCGGACCCGTTCAGCGAATCGACCTTTTTAAATCCGATTGGAAACAAACATGCCGGTGTTGACTACCCTGAAGTATTGAAGTTCTTTAGCTGGGGCTTCCGTAAGGGCGGTCCCGCCGCTGCACGTCTCGACTACGTGCCCTGGTCAGGGGCTGTGGTCAAGTACATAGGGCAGCAGTGGCACCAGGAGATCAAGAGGCCGGACGGACAGCCCCTGCGGCTTTCTGGTCAAGGGCACCTGGAACCCGGTGACGGACCAGTTCGGCGCCGCCGCCCCCATCCTGGCCACCTCCCTGGTGGCCTTACTGGTGGCGGTGTCGATGAGCTTCGGCATCGCGGTCCTTCTCACCGAGCTGGCTCCGCCCTGGCTGCGCCGTCCGTTGTCCATCGCGGTGGAGCTGTTGGCGGGCAACGCATCGGTGATCTACGGCATCTGGGACCTGTTCGCCTTCTTCCCCCCTGTTCGCCGAGCAGGTGCAGCCCCGGCTCACCGACTCGCTGGGCGGGCTGCCCTGCGTCGGCGGTCTGTTCCAGGGCTCGCCCATCGGCCTGGTCTGGGGGGTGGCCGGGTTCGTGCTGGGGATTATGGTGGTTCCCTTGATCGCCTCGATGATGCACGACTTCCTCACCGCGGTGTCACGTCACCTGCGCGAATCGGCCTACACCTTGGGCGCCACTCGTTGGGAGTTGGTGCGCCGGGCGCTGGTGCCGGCCACCGGCAGCGGCCTAGCTGGCGGCGTGATCCTGGGGCTGGGGCGAGCCCTCGGAGCAACCGCAGCCGTCACCTTTTGGTGGGGAACGCCCACAACCTGCATTTTTCCCCGTTCGAGCCTGGAAACACCATTGCCTCCAGCATCGCCAACGAGTTCGCCGAGGCTACCAGCGAGCTGCACATCTCGGCGCTGATCGCCCTCGGCCTGACGCTGTTCGTCATCACGGTTGTGATTCTCGAAGTGGCGCAATCGATGCTGCGGCGATTGGGTCCGCAGCAGGAGGTATGAGCCCATTAACAATCGAGCCATCTACCTGCGCCGCCTGCTTAGCACCTTCAACGTGGCTCTGGCCTTCAGCGTCACCGCGTTTGCTCTAAGCTTCCTGGCTGGTTGTGAAATATGCCGGGGCTGGGTAACCGCGTCGGCTCACAACCACCGCTTGCGCCGGAAGAACCAGAGCATCAGACCCGCCTCCAGGGCCATGAAGGCGACCACAGCCGGATAGCCGTAACGGCAGTGGGTCAGGGGCATAGCCCAGGGACTAGCCGTGTCCACCACGAAGTTCATGCCGTAGAGCCCGGTGACGAAGGTCAGCGGGATGAAGATGGTGGAGATGATGGTGAGCACCCGCATGATGGCGTTCAGCCGGTGGCTGGCGCTGGACAGGTACAGGTCCAACATGCCGGCGCTCATATCACGTTAGACCTCCACCATCTCCAGCTGATAGAGCGCGTGGTCGTAGACATCCTTCCAATAGCGATAGAGTGCTTCGCCATTGGTTGGAGCGCCAGGTCCCGTGAGCCGGCCCAGGGTCTCACGCGTGGACCAAAGCTCACGGCGCAGCTGCAGCAGGGAGCGCTTCAGGGCATGGATCTGCGCCAGGACCTCGGGTCCCGGCCGCTCCAACAGGGAGTCCTCCAGGGCCTCGGCTGCCTCGCCCAGGGCGTCGAGTACCGGAAAGCCCTGGTCGACCACCAGGTCGCCCAGGGCGTGGAGCAGGCGTTCCCCGCCCCCTTCCAATAGGCCTACCCCATCCTGCGCGAGCCGCCTGCGAACCGGCTCGAACAGGTCGTCGCCGGCCTCGTGGATGCTGACCACAAAGCGCTCACCCGGGAACAGGCTCACCTGCTTGGGGCGCTGTTCCCCGGAATCTCAGCGCGGGCGGCTGAGAATCAGGAACAAGGTGCCGCCGAGCTCGTCGAGCTTGGGCCGCTGCGCTCCGGTCACCACGTCTCCCAGCGCCAGGGGATGCAGGCCGAAACGGTCGCGCAGCCGCCCCAGGTCTTCGGCGCGGGGCAGGCCTGCGATGTCCAGCCACAGGACTCCCTCCCAGCTTTCGGGAGGGTCACAGACAGTCGTCTCCGCACTCTCCCGCGCCCCCGCAGAGCTTTAACAAAGGACGCGGCAGCGCGGCGGCTCCTCGGGACGTGGCTCCTGTGGAGTCGGGATGCCGGGCGGGGATCCCGGAGTCTGGTAGCGCTTGCGTCGCCAGTGTCGGTTGGGCTTGGCCATGGGCAGCTCCGGTTTACTTCTCCCAGTCAGCCACGGTCCCCACCGCTGCGGGCGGTCGAATGCCGCTCCAACACCCGGAACTCGCCTTCGATCAGTGCCGCCGGGTGCCGCAGCTGTCCCTCGCGGCGCAACCGCCGACGCAGCCACCAGATGCGCGCCGCCAGCCCCAGACCTGCGGCCAGCCCCAAGCCCAGAACCAATGCGCCGAAGGCCAGGCCGAGCATGACCAGGAGCACGGCAAAAATACCTGCCAGAATACGCTCGGGCCAACCGAATGGAATTCGGCCGATAATGATGCGTCTTTGCACGGTCGTTACCTCTTGTTTGCAGTGTCACTCCTGCATCATCCGGGCCAGAGCCGAAAAATTACCGTCGCCGCGTCGAAAGGCTGGAATGCAACGACTAGCGGAATTCAGCGTAGCTTTTGTTTTTTGCCCATACTCCCCACAGCAAGCGGCAAATATGCACCAGCGGCCCACTCCGAAGTTCCTGGGCTCGCGTCTTCTGCTGCTCGGCGCTCTGAGTGCCAGGAGCCTTTGCAATAGCCTTCCCGGCGATCAATCGCGCCGGTTGCGGTGCTATCCAGGTCGTCACACCGGCGCCGTGCCGCAGCAACAGCAGCATCGGCGCTACGACCAGAAAGCTCAGCGAGATGAGATGAAACACTCGAGTGAACGCCGGCATCGAGGCCTTGCGGCCCAGCTCATGGGCCAGCAGCGCCCGGGCCAGGGAGCCATAGGCCATAATGGACAGGGGCACGAACACGGCCCCATCCCCATCCCCTGGAGTACGCTCGGCCAGATGACCCAGGTTGGGCTGATGCCCGGATCGTACCCGGACATGATCAAGGAGTCGGTCGCCGGCAGACCCATGCCTGACCGCACCAGCCAGCGCAGGTCGAGACGACTAATCAGGCGCGCCACGACGGCCATGGAAAATGCCGAGCCTAGGGGGCGTGGAGCCATCACCAGGCCGACGGCCTCCGCCGGGTAGCCCAGCATCCGCTCCAGCATGATGGGCTGGACGGCGATGGCTACGAACAGACCCAGCCCGAAGACCAGCATCATGCCCGAAGTGACCACGAGATTGCGGTCGCGAAACAGATGCACGTCGACGATGGGGCGTGAGACGCTGAGGGCACGGACTACGAACCGCACAAGACCAAGCAGCGTGATAAGGGTCAGCAAATCGACCAAGCTCCACAGCGCCGACGTTTGTCACCGAAGGTGCGCGCGTTCGTGGAGTTTATGGCTGGAGGGTTTTCCGACAGGCCGTATTGGGATCGACCCGGGAAATAGCTGAAGCGCGCGAAGACAAGGAAATCTTGTCCCATTTCTCTGAGGCGTATATAGTCAGACTAGGTCTGACTATTAAAGAACCACTATGTCCGCCATCCTCAATGTCACTGAAGCCAAGGCGAAGTTCTCCGAGGTCGTGGAGCGGGTAAGCCAGGGCGAGGAGATCATCGTTACGCGCATGGGGCACCCCGTCGCGCGCATCACGCGCTACGATCGGGCCGCCTCGAATCGTCGGTTGGGGTGTTTCGAGGGCCGCATCCGCCTCGCCGAGGACTTCGACGTCTGGCCCGAGGATATCGCCCGGGATCTGGGCATCAGGGACTGAGCATGCGCTTTCTGGTTGATACCCATGCGCTGCTTTGGGCACTCGGCGAGCCGAGCTCTTTATCCTCGGCAGCGAGGGAAGCAATCTCCGATCCCGCCAACCTGATCGTCGTCAGCAGTGCATCCCTTTGGGAGTGTGCGATCAAGGCGTCGATCGGCAAGCTCGACCTACCGAAAGACTTTTTCGATTCGATCCCCGAGGCGGGTTACGAGGTTTTACTGATCCGAATTACCCACCTCAACGTCTATCGGACCCTTCCGATGCACCATCGCGATCCGTTCGACAGAATGCTCGTGGCACAGGCCAGAGCAGAGGCCTTGACGCTGATCTCTCGGGATCCGGAGATTGCAAAGTACGAGGTCGATATTCTGGCTTGCTGAAGGGCGAGACAGACGCTAAAACACGTAACGTGCGACTGTATGGTGGATCTCGAGATTCGCGACGCCCGCCCGCATGAGCTTTCGGTTGCCGCAGCCGTACTATCCAGGGGCATGCGGGACAACCCGCTTCACCTGTCCGTGTTTGGTCCAGAACCGGAAGAACGAGAAAAAAAGATTTTCGGAACGCCGAACTGGTTCATGTGGCGGGAAGCGAAATAGCTTGGTGGAAAGTCAACTCTGCGGGACGCAGGGGTCTTCGTGAGTGAATGGCAACGGCCAGATTTGGAAGACTCGGCTCAGTGCCGACAACGCCAGCGCATGCTTCAACTCGCCGCTCGCAACAGCGTCTCGCACGGCCTCCTGGGTCATCAGCTCGACGGCGATCATCTCCCCTGCGCCGACGTCCTGCTCGCGCGTGCGTTCCACGTCTTCTGCCAGCCAGTGGTGGCAGAGGTGATTGTGGAAGGCGGGATTGGGCTCGACCGCACCCAGATAGGTCCACTTGTCCGATCCGTACCCGGTCTCTTCGAGAAGATCGCGAACCGCCGCGGCTTTCGGATCTTCGCCGGGGTCCACCATGCCCCCCGGTGTCTCCAGGGTCGTGTAACCCACGCCGAATCGATACTGCCGGATCATGACCGAGCGCCGCTGCACGTCCAGGGCAACGACGTTCACCCAGTCGACCGACTCGAGTACCAGGCGCTCAAAGACCTTGCCGTTGCGGGGATTGCGAAGACGGTCGATCCGCTTT
>JAJDOL010000249.1 GCA_022340195.1 Chromatiaceae bacterium | reverse complement strand
GAGTGGTATCGAGCACGCGTTCTGGGTTGTGTTGGCGACACTCACGGTCCTGCGATCGAACGTTGCGACGACGGGCGCGACGGTCGTCAGCGCCGTGATCGGGACCTTCGCCGGTTTCCTTCTGGCTACCGCGGCGACACTGGCAATCGGATCGTACCCGGTGCTGCTCTGGTTGGCGTTGCCGCTGGCGGTGTTCCTCTCCAGCTATGCGCCGACCGCGATATCCCTGGGCACGGGGCAGGCGATGTTCGCGCTGCTCGTGGTACTGCTGTTCAACCTGATGGTGCCGGAGGGGTGGCACACGGGTGCCGTCAGGCTCGAGGCGGTGACTGTCGGCGCGCTCGCCGCGCTGGCTGCGTCACTGATTATGTGGCCAAAAGGCGCGGCGGCTGCACTGCGCATCGAGGTCGCTCTCCATGTTCGCGCCGCCGGTGAGCTCACGCGTGCTTCGTTCGACCTCCTGTTCGATCGCGGCGACGCCGCGCGCATCGAGTCCGCCGGGCGGGCCTGCACTCAAGCCCGGCAGCGCGTCGAGGAGGCACTTGCCGCCTATGCCGGCGAGAAGCGAGGCAATCGTGTACCGCTGGCGGTATGGGCCCCGCTGCTGCAGATCCCGATCTCAATCCGCGTCGCCGACGACACGCTTACGGCACTGTACCACGCAGGGTATGGCGTCGACGGTTGCCCGGCCGCCGCGCACCAGATCGCCCAAACGGTGAAGTCATTCTGCGAGTCGCTCGACGAGTTGGCCGACAAACTCGAGGATCCCCAGCGCGCTCCCAATCCTGAGCTGCGTGCATTGATTGCCGATCTCGACATGGTCGGCGGCGGCAAACGGCGTTGGGGAATCGCCACGGCAACCGCCGCCTGCCTGGACTCGAACCGCACCGACACCGATGTGCTGCGGTGGTTGGTGGGGGTAACTTGGACCACCCTGTGGCTCGGCTACCTGGCACATCTGCGCCTGCTGGCCGAAGCCCCACTGGAGGAGGTTACGGCACACGCCGACGCGCCCTGGTGGCGGTGAACGGAGCAATTGACCCAATATGGTTCAGAATTCGCCGCACCGGTCACGCCTCAGTGATGAAGGCGACAATGCGGATGTCGGCGCCACAGTGAGGGCACCAGCCCCCCCAGGCGGCGCGCCGGGGAGCGAAAGGCTGTTGCGCCGTACATCACCGCCGACGAGATTGGCACCAATTTCGCCGGCAATGAGATTTTTCGGAGATCGCCTTAGTCCTGATTCAGCTGATAACACGCGGATTCTACGATCTGAATTTGAAGGGTTTCCTGCGTTTTCGGTTGTCGTAGATCGGGTTGGGGGTCGGGTCGAAGAGGAGAATACGCGATGCACAGAAGAGAAACTGTACGCGAGGACGTACAAATCCCTTTGGTCCTGGCATTGATGAGTCCTCTTGCTGTGGTTGCCGCGTATCCAGTCGCGGGCCTCGAGCCTGATCGGAGGCCTGAGGCCGCACCCGTTATCACGGAGGTGGCGAAGCAAGAAGACTGGTATCGGCGAGCATTGAGCGGGATCGAGCCGCCGCCTTTGCCCCGACTCCGTTTCCTGGAGGATCAGGGCGGCTGGTATTCGCCCTTCAATCATCCGGGTATGACCGGACGCTACGATATCCGTGGCTGGCATGGCAAATAACGCGTTGGTAAGCCCGCGAAGAGGAACCGCGAACAACGCTTGCGCCGGTGGCGAATCGGTCCGCACAGCGGACCCCACTCGAAAATAAACGGTTATCCTAAGGTCCGCGGTGCGGATCGGGTGCGTAGGAAAGCATGAACCCTTGCGCGCAGCTGTACCAGTGTGCATTACCTCTCTCGAGAGAGGACCTCCTCGAAGTGCAAACTATCGTAACCAAGTCCTGATGACATCGAGAATCATGCAGCTCACCATGGGTCTGCTGTTGACGGCTGCCCTGGCCTCTGTCCCCGCTGCCGCGGGCAACCAGCCCGATGACGATCCCGGATACGATCAAGCCCGCTGGGATCCTATTCATTTCAAGCCGGCCATCGACAGAGCCAAAGACGAGCAATGCCTGAAGTGCCACAATAAGGTTCTCGAACGAACCGTCCGGGCCGAGTCGCCTGCAGGTGTGAAAGCAGATGAGGTGCTGGCCTGGTATCAGACTCTGGATACCTACACAGGTGTGCAAGATAGCTTTCACCGCCGCCATCTCGTTACGGATTACGCCCAGCGCGTGATGGACCTCAAATGCAATACCTGCCATCAGGGCAATGATCCCCGAGAGGAGACCGCGAGCTCCTCGGCGGATGCGAGCGGCGAGCTAACCCAACGCAAGCACGTGGATCCGAACATCTGCCTCATGTGTCACGGCAAGCACAACAGCGCCATCATGGGCATTCCCCCCGGCGACTGGCGCGTGACCGGAGCGGCCTATCAGTATGACTGTCTGCTCTGCCACAACTCCTTGCGCACGAATCGCCATCAGGTCAACTTCCTGAAACCGGGTGCCATCGAGGCAGCAGCGAAGGAAAACAAAGATGTCTGCTTCGGCTGTCACGGAGGGCGGGCCTGGTATCGCATCGTCTATCCGTACGTGCGCCATCCCTGGCCCGGCAGCAGCAACGCTGTCCCCGAGTGGGCGAAAGATCGTCCGACCGAGTCCGATCCCCGCTATCTGATCGGGATGGAGAAATCCGGTTAACAATAACAGGCATGGCGGGCGGTACTCCCGAGAAATACGGAAGGTGCAGACCTCCCCGCTCGTCCCCTCGGCCCTCTGCTCCCTGGGGGAGCGGGGGGGAGGGAACGCCTAGGCCGCGTGCTTTCATCTCAGGATCGCTGACCCGAGAGAGAAGATGAGCAAGAAGAACTCGTTCGAATTCCTGGAATCACGCTTGCGCCTGACGCGGCGCTCCTTCCTGAAGTCCGGCGCGGCGGCGGCGCTCAGTGCCGCTGGTTTGGTGAAGATCGAGGATGCGAAGGCCTTCGCCTACGAGCCCTATCCAAAGGACGACGAGCTGCAAACCGTCGTCACGAGCTGCGCGCACAACTGCGGTTCCCGGCACCTGCTGGTGGCTCATAAAAAGGGCGATGTGATCGTCCGTCTGTCCACGGACGACGGTCGCTACCAGCAGGGCGGCCACTTCGCCAAGGACACCGAGGAGGAGCCACAGCTGCGCGCCTGCCTGCGCGGGCGCTCTTACCTTCAGCGTCTCTATTCCGCCGAGCGGTTGCTCTATCCCATGATGCGGGTGGGCGAGCGCGGCGAGGGTAGGTTCAAGCGCGTCTCCTGGGACGAGGCCCTGAACCTCATCGCCCGCAAGATGGTGGAGATCAAGGACAACTACGGTCCCCAGGCCCTGCTGGACCAGAGTTATGCCGGTGCCTCCTGGGGCGTGCTGCACAAGTCCGATCAGATCGAGGGTTTGCTCGGCCGCTTCCTGGGGTTGTTCGGATGCCGCACCAGCTCTTGGTCCGTTCCTTCCTACCAGGGCACCACGACCAGCTCGCTGTGGACCTTCGGCACCATCGAGGACGGCAACGAGGATGACGCCTACGCCCACGCCAAGCTGATGATCATGTGGGGATGGAACCCCGCTTACACCTTCCACGGCGGCAACACCTTCTACTACTTGCGTCTGGCCAAGCAGCGCGGCTGCAGGTTCGTGCTGGTTGACCCCCAGTACACCGACTCGGCTGCCGCCTACGATGCCTGGTGGATTCCCATCAGGCCCAACACGGACGCTGCCATGATGGCCGGTATGGCTCACTATATCTTCGCCAACGAGCTTCAGGATCAGGTGTTTATCGACCGCTTCGTGCAGGGCATGGACGTCGGGACCATGCCCGAGTGGGCGGGCCAGTCGGTCAACGGTAAGGAGAGCTTCAAGGACTACATTCTGGGCACCTACGACGGGACGCCCAAGACGCCGGAGTGGGCGTCGCAGATCTGCGGAGTCTCCGCCGAGGACATCGAAACGCTGGCCGACATGTACGCCACCACCAAGCCGGCTGCCCTCAAGGCATCCTGGGCACCGGGCCGCAACGCCTACGGTGAGCAGTACAGCCGGATGGCGGCCGCGCTGCAGGCGATGACCGGAAATATCGGGGTCTTGGGCGGTTGCGCCGAGGGCGTGGGCAAGGCGTGGCACGCAAAGGCCGTCGCCTATCCCTACGATAACTACGCCAACGTCTGGTACGCTTCCATCAAGTCCGATCGCTGGGCACATATCGTGCTTAATTACCCCAATGTGACCCGCGAGGAGGCCGGTTTGTGGCCCCGCGACGATCAGCTCGACGGCGTGTTGCCCAACATCAAGGGCCTCTTCTGGCAGGGCTCCGACTGGTTTAATCAACTCCCGAACATCAACAAGGAAATCGAGGCGATCAAGAAGCTGGAGCTTGTGGTGTGCATGGATTCCACCATTACGCCCTCCGGCCTCTACGCCGATGTCCTGCTCCCGGTAGCCACCCACTTTGAGCGCCATGACGTGGCTCTGCCCTGGTACAAGGGTCACTACTACATCCACCGGCCCAAAGTCATCGAGCCCTTGGGGGAGTCCAAGACCGACTTTCAGATCTTTACCGAGCTTCTGTACCGCATCGGCGCGCTGACCGGTCAGGGCGACCGACTCGGCCGCACCTACAATCCGCGGGCGGACCGCGGCTACTGGTTGAACCCCGACCGAGCAGATGAAGCTTATCTCGAGGCCTGGTGGTACAAGGTCCAGCAGCACCAGCAGGTAAGCATGTCCTGGAACGAGCTCAAGCGCCGCGGCGTCTACAAGTTCACCCTCGACCAGCCGCACGTGGCCTTTCGTGCGCAGATCGAGCAGGGTGTGCCATTCAAGACGCCCTCGGGAAAGATCGAGATCCTGAGCTCGGAGCTGGCGCGCATCGGCGATTGGACCAGGACGCGATACGGCTACAAGGTTCCATCCATCCCCAAGTGGATCGAGCCCTGGGAGTCGCTCAACAGCCCGAAGACGATCGACCATCCCTTCCACCTGGTCTCGCCGCATCCGCGCTGGCGGACCCACTCCATCTTCAACAACTGCTCCTGGCTGCGGGAGACCTACGAGCAAGAAGTGACGATCAGTGCGTCAGATGCGCGGAAGCTGGGTATCAAGACGGGCGACAACGTGGAGCTGTGGAACGACCGCGGTCGGGTGGTCGTGCCGGCCTACGTCACCGAGCGGATCATGCCCGGGGTGCTGGTGCTGCACGAAGGGGCCTGGATCGACCTGGATGAGAACGGCGTGGACCGAGCCGGCAATCCGGATGTGCTCACCCTCGACGAGCCGAGCCCGGCGGGTGCCTTCGCCTACAACACGGTGCTCTGCAGCATGAAGAAGACGGAGCTGATCCACAAGCCAGGCTGGGACAAGTTGGCCACGGCGCGCTCTCATGTATACCGGCGCGACCTTTGATCCACTATCGACCCATGGCCGAGAACAAAGAGATGGGAAAGATCAAGGAGGCGATCAGGCGCCGGAAGAAGGAGATCTACGAGCCGGTGGTGCCCGATATGCAGCTCGGCTTCGTTCACCACAATGTGGACTGCATCGGCTGCCGCGCTTGCGAGATTGCGTGCAAAGACAAGAACGGCCTGCCCCCGGGTCCCCGCTTCCGGCGCGTGCTCTATGTCGAGGGCGGCACCTTCCCCGATGTCTACGCCTATAAGGTCAACATCTCATGCAATCACTGCGCGGCGCCTGCCTGCCTACCCACCTGTCCGACGGGCGCTATCTGGAAGCGCCGCGACAACGGGATCGTCGATATCGACTCTACGCTTTGTATCGGTTGCCGCCGCTGCGAAGCGGCCTGTCCTTACGGCGCGCCCCAGTTCATACCCGAGCAGAATATCGTCTCCAAGTGCAACCTGTGTGTGGACGAGATCGAGGCGGGGCGCAAGCCTTACTGCGTAATGGCCTGCATGATGCGGGTTCTGGATATCGGCCCCATCGATGAGATCCAGGCGGGTACACTCGCTACCAAGGCTGTTGGCGAAAACGAGATGGTGGTGCGGCAGGTCAAGAACTTCGCCGATCCGGAGTTGACCAATCCCTCCATCCGCTTCGTGCCACACAGCAAGGGCAAGGTTGATTCATGAGCGAACAGTCCGAAACCGGAAGAGACAGCCTGTCTCGTTTCTTCGCGGCCGTGGCCGACGATTTGACCTTGCTGGTGGACCTGCACGACCGGGAGCTTGACCGGGAGCGGCTCATACTGCTCCGAGAGTCCAGCACCGAAGATTCGCTACTCGGATTTATGCCGCCAGGCGAAGGACTGGCAGTGGCTCTGTCCCTCTTTACACAGGGGCTGACGGACATCCCCGCCGACCTCCACCAGCGGACCCTGGACCTGCTCGCAGCGGATTACGCGGACATCTACCTCAACCACGGCATACGAGCCTCGCCCTGCGAATCGGTCTGGATCGACGCGGACGGGCTCATCCTGCAGGAACCCATGTTCCAGATCCGCCACTGGTACCGGCGCTACGGACTGGTGGTACAGGATTGGCGCAAGCGCTCGGACGACCACTTGGTCTGTCAGCTGGGTTTTCTATCCTATTTGTTTCGTGGAGAGGCGGATGTCGATGTCCTGGGCGAGGTAGCCCGGTTTCTCGACGAGCATCTACTGCGCTGGATTTCCGATTTCGCCGAGCGAGTCGGCACACGAAGCGGGACGCGTCTGTACGGCGGACTGGCGCTGCTTACGGCGGCCTATTTGGACGGCCTACGGGACACCCTGGCGGAGGTCCTCGGCGAGCCGAGACCCACCCCGGCGGAGATTGCGGAGCGTATGCGACCGAAGCTCGCTGTCGCCCCGGAACCTCCAGGGCGATTCGTTCCCGGAACGGCTCCCTCTTGGTAGCTATGTGGCGGGACCTGCGGGCCGTGGTGCAGAGCGACCTGGTGGTGCCGCACGTCGTCGCCGAGCGGTGCGTCCACTCGCACATTGAAACGGCGTCCTGCCGCGCTTGCGTCGATGCCTGTCCGCGCGACGCCTGGGTCATCGAGGCGGAGATGCTCGGCATCGATGGGGACAAATGTGACGGCTGCGACCTCTGCGCTCCCGTCTGCCCGCAAGCTGCCATCGAAGGACGATTCTCTCTCTTCCGAACGGCGACTGGCCAGGGCGGCGCGCTCTTTGTCGCCTGCGAGCGCGCCGGTGTCGAGAGACCGGATCAAGGCTTGATGCCTTGCCTGCATGCACTCGGACTGACGGATCTGCTCCAGCTGCTTAGAGACGGTGTGCGCTCCCTCGTCACCAGTCACGGCGACTGCGGCAGCTGTGATCGGGGGCATGCGAAGCGGTTGGAGCAAAGGTTGGAAGAGGTCGGCTGCCTATTGGCGTCACGCGGGTTGGAGCCTTTGAAGCACCGGAACTTGGGGGCCGGCGCCTGGGTAGAGACATTTCGCCAAGCGCGCGAGCTCGCGGCAGACAGGACCCTGGATCGCCGCGCCTTCCTTCGCAACGCGGTCAAGCTCCCGAGGGCGAGGATAGCGGCGGCAATCGACGATCCACCGAGCGCCTTCGTTCCCCCTGGCACGCTGCTCGAAGGCGATGCAATCGGTGCCCTGTTTCCGTTCGTTCCGGCAATCGACCCCGAGCGCTGCAATGGCTGTGATGCCTGCGTGCGGCTCTGTCCTCAGGAGGCGATCCAACTCGATTCCCAAGGCGGTGGCGCTCCGGCATTTCTGATCCACGCCGAGCAATGCAGTGGCTGCGGAATCTGCGCCGACGTCTGCGAGCAGGACGCGGTTTCGATTGCATGTATTCACCCGTCCGTCGAGCGGCGGATTCCATTGCAAGCCGAGCGTTGCAGCGCCTGTGGTACGCATTTCCATGTCCCGGCTGCCGGACCGGACAGTGAGCGTCTTTGTTGGGTCTGCCGCAAGGCGAACCATTACCGAAACCTCTACCAGGTCCTGGACTGAGCGCGGACGTGTTGTTCGGTTGTTCGCAATCGACGGGGCGAGACCGAAGTGCTGTTGGGGCTTTCGTCCAGTGAGCACGGCCTTCAGCTCGTTCTCGGAGACGAGTAGCACGAGCCGTTCGTACCGCCGCCGCGATTTCCGACTGACTTCCTCAGATGTGTCGAGCAACCTCGACTGTCTCCGAGTCGGCATGCAAGGCTTGGAAGCTGGGGCCGGTCATCTTGACTAGATGCTCATGGTCACCGGCCTCGAAAAAAACTTCTGGTTGCTCTAGCAGGCTCCTGTCTACCATGCTCTTAAGCCCGTAGGCTCCCCCCACTGGGGGCACGGCTCCCTCGTCACAGTCTGGACACAGGCTCACGAGCTCTGGTTCCGTGGCGAGACCCACGTCTCGCCCGAGCTTTTGGTGTAGGGCGCCCAGGTGGACGTGGTAGTCCGAAGGGACCACGACCATCAGATAATCATCGCCGTCTTTGACGATCACGGCCTTGGCCAATCGATCACCCGGGACGTGAGCAGCGGCAGCCGTGACCATGCTCGACTCGGTGTGCGCATGTGGGATCAGCTCGTAGTCGATCGCGTGCCGCTCGAGGTAAGCTTCCAGCTTGTTCGCGATGGTCATCTGCTCGCCCTCCTGCCTCGGTGCTTTGCTTGACGGGTGTGGTTGATAAAAGGTTAGCAGGATTCAGATGAAATGTTGTCGTATCGCGCTGCGACAGGACTCCAGCACGCCGCCGCTTCGAGTACGGCGAGCCTGAGCTCGACCTGCGATTCGAAGCGCGTTGGTGGACGCGGGTCTGCCGAAGCGGTCGTATCCGAGTGCGGGTTCGCTGATGCAATCCAGACTCTAACCGACAACCGGAACGCCGATCAGCCAAGGATGCAGCCAGTAGACAAAAGCGGCATAGAGGGCGAGACCTGCGGCGACGGCGATGAGGTCGTTGAGCTTGGACGGCGGCGCGCCCTGTACCGGAAGCGGCTCGCGCCATTTCATGGAAAACCGGTTCAGGATCGACCAGAGAAGAAAGGACCCGAAGAGAATCAGGTCGGCTACCATGCCATTTGCAAGCAGGTGTGCGAAGGACCAAAGGGCGACGCCCATGAGCATCGGATGCTTGGCAGCCGATTGAATGCGTCCGGGCAGGTACGCTGCAAGCAGCAACGGGAAGACCGGCACCATGACCAGCAGCGCCGAGTGGCGGAGCCAGACCGGCGGCAGGTAGAGTACGTGGGGCTCTTGTCGTGCCAATCCGTATCCCCAAATGATCAGAACGAATCCCGCGATAGCGAGCAGAGAGTAGATTCCTTGGTAGGTCTGCTCTCCGACGCGCGCCACTGTCCGATGGCGCCAACCCGAGGCGAAGATAGCGAGGGAGTGTGTACCGAGGAACAGTAACAACCCGATAACGAGAATAGTCATGGACCGCGCTTTCCGTAGGTCAAGGTAATGAGAACGGGGAGGTGGTTTGTTTGTCGCTGGGGGGATTCATCGATACGCGTCTTTTCCCCGAGTCGGCCAGAACTATCCCGACACTGGCATTTATCGGCACATTTACATCCGAGCCTCAGCGTCGTCGCAGCACCACGATCTGGTCGCCGCGCCGGATGCGCAAGCTGACGAGTGCCCGCGACCGATCGAGGACATACTTGAGCTCTTCGAGGTTGCGCACACGCTCCCGATTAACCTCCAGCAGGATGTCTCCCTCCCTCAGACCGGCGAGCCAGGCGGAGCTGTCTCTGTCCACGGTTCCGACGGCTACCGCGAGCAGGCGGCCGCTGCCTGTATCCTCGATCAGGTTACCCAGCCTGGCGCCTCCAAGCACTGGGGCCAAGCGACCTCCGTCGACATACGCCGCATAGGGGTCCGCGATCGCGCTCTTTAACAGGATCCGCTTACCATCGCGCAGCAACTCCAGCTCCAGGGGGGTGCCCACGCGCATTAGGCCGACCTGGGTTCTCAGAGCTGCCGCGCCCACTGCGGGCCGCCCGTTCACGGCGACGATCACGTCTCCTGGGCGCAGCCCTGCGGTCTCGGCCGCTGAGCGCGGCTCGACGCTCGAAACCACGACTCGACCACCGTCCCCTGCGCCCAGGGCCTGGGCGAGCTCCGGTGTGAGATCCTGAACGGCAATGCCGAACAGCCCGCGCCGCACCTCGCCATGCTCCAGAATCTGATCAGCGACGGTGCGTACCATTGCCACCGGGATGGCGAAGCCGATGCCCACATTGCCTCCGCCCGGAGCCAGGATGGCGGTGTTGATGCCCACGAGGCGGCCGAGCAGGTCGACCAGGGGGCCGCCGGAGTTGCCGGGATTGATGGACGCGTCGGTCTGGATGAAGCTCTCGAAGCCTTCGATTCCGAGGTCTGTCCTGCCAAGGGCGCTGACGATGCCGGAGGTTACCGTATGGCTGAGGCCGAAGGGACTGCCGATAGCGACCACGAAGTCTCCGACGCGAAGGCCGTCCGAGTCTCCCATTGCGACCGCGGTCAGGTTCTGGGCCGGGATGCGTAGCACCGCAATGTCCGTTTCCGAATCCGATCCCACCAGCTCGGCGCTGAGCTCCCGCCCATCCCGGAGCCTGACGTCGATCTCGTCCGCTTGGGCTACGACATGGTGATTCGTGAGCACCAGGCCCTGCTCCGCATCCACGATGACGCCGGAGCCCAGGCTCTGACTCTCGCGCTCCCGGTGCTGGTGGGGCAGGTCGAAGAAACGGCGGAAGAAGGGATCGCTGAGCAACGGATGCGTCTCCACCTCGATCTTGGTGACGGTGGAGATGTTGACGACCGCCGGAGTCACTCGCTCCAGCATCGGGGCGAGACTGGGTAGGGGCTCCTTGTCGACAGCAAGCGGCAGGGCGGCGCTGACCGGGTTTGCCGAGGAGAAGGACAGGAAAAGCACGCCGAGCGCCAGGTGTTTCAGTTGTCGAAATCTGTTCGCGTTCAACCGGTTTCCTCAGCGGATGGAAATAGGTTGTCCCAGTCGATCTCCGAAACGGAGACCGTCGATCAGCTCCTCGCGTTCACCGTTGGGCCGGGAGCGGAAATGGGCATAGGTATTACGACGGGATCCGGTTGTGGGTTGAGCCGTAAGCTACCTCGACGGATTCCGCCGACATTATAGCGCTTGGTGCTCGGCCGTCGGCGTTTCCGAGACCAAGCGTCCATTACTGCCCGGAAAGCAGCTTCTTGCATAAAGGGAAAAGGCCCCGGCGCTCGAGTGGCGACCGGGGCCTTTTCCGAGGTCGGACACCGGCTTCTTATAAGCCGAAGTTTTCCTCGGCGGTGTCGACACGCTCGATGGTCTGCACCTCGACGACAGGCTTGCGGGATTCTGCCGCGGCCTGATGCCGATCTTCGGTCAAGGTTGCCGTCGCAGCGATGCTACCGACAGCGAGGGCGATTGCAGCGAGTGCTCCTAACATGGCGTTTCTCCGGTTCGGATTAAGTTGAGAGTTAGTATATAAGAAAATACTAATTTGTCAACCCGGCACTAAGCCCTGTTCCTGAGTGGATCTCATTAGCGCCGGCGTTCGCCAAATCCAAGCACTACGAGGCGCGCCACGATGCCGTCCGCACCGCTAAGGAGGGTAGCCTAGCCATTTTTGGCAGCCGCAAAGGCCTTCAGGGTGGATGGAAATCCCGCGAGGCTGGTCGCGACCACGATGGCATGGTTAATTTCGGCATCCTGGGCCCCCGCCTTTTTGGCTTGTGAGATGTGGGCAACCAAGCCGCCTTCATGCTCCATGGCAACGGAAATACCGATCTTTATCAGCTCGATAGTCTTGGGATCCAAGGGTCCTCCCTGGTCGCAGGAGGTTTTCAACCGCGTGTATGCCGCCCAGATATCCGGGAATTGTGTCTGGAAGTCATTTAGGATTTGAGACATGTGGATCTCCGATTTAGTGTCGTCGCAGGGTGTGGGTTAACGCAAAGATACTACACGCGCAACGGTTTCGGGCCTACGCTGGGTTACCCGCGTGTAATGTACCAGTCCATCACGAAATCCAAGATCCCCGTAGGTCGGTTTATATCAATCAGCGTCAGCTCTCGCGCCAACGGGAAGGGGTAGTCGCTGTCGACGGCGATTACCTACGGATCCTGCCGGTGCCGCGGCAAGCGCAAAAGCCGAGAAGCGGTGCGTCGCAGGCGATGGTCATGTCTTGAGCTCCCTCTCCAGCCGTTGTGAATCCGCCGCGGTGTTGATGTTGATGAAACCCTTTGGGCGGTCGCCTAGATCCGCCAAGGCCACTTGGTGCCGGGCGTACCAGCGGTCGATCTTGCGCTCGCCGGATGCGAGAAACTCACGCAGGCTGGGTGCAAGGGCAACCGGTAGCAGGGCATAGACGGGCTGCACTCGGTTGCCGTCCGTGGCGACCGCGATCTCCGCGTCCTGCCCGGCGAGGGCGGCGCATAGGCGTTCCACCAGGTCGGGTGCCGGGAATGGACCATCGCAGGGTAGGGTTGTGATCCAAGGCGTCGTCACAGCCGCCATGGCGCTGACAAAGCCGGCCAGGGGCCCCTGGAAACCGTCGAATTCGTCCGTGATCACCGGGTAGCCGTATGTCGCGTAGGTCATGCGGTTGCGATTGGCGTTGATCAGTATACGGGAGATCTGGGGGACCAGAGCCTCGATCACCCATTCGACCAGCGGACGGCCGGCGAAAGACACCAGGCCTTTGTCCTGTCCGCCCATTCGCCGTGCTCGGCCACCGGCCAGGATGACGCCGGTGATGTTCTCTTTCGTCGGTGCTTGGATGTTCATGCTGCCGTTTTTTGCATCGCTATGCTACGCAATCCCGGTGCCAGGCCAGTGCCGCTTCTGCGGCCGATAACCGAATGATCCCGCCGGAGCATTCTCGTATATGCGGGTTGGGGCTTCCGACTTCCCCCTCGAGCCCTTCGGCATCGAGCAGTTCCTGGTAGCCGTGACGAGGTCCACGGAGCGGCGCAAGCTGAGCCGCGAGAATTTACCTGATTGATCCGTCGATTTCTTGGCCGCGGAGTCGGCGGAGCACCCTGGCTGATTACTGTTAGCGACCTTGGCGTTTGATCGGGATTTGTCGCAGAATGACCAGGGACAGGATCGCGCATGGCGGATAAATAGAATCTTAGCCGGTCTGCACGAGCCGTGAATACCGGGGGCGAGGCTCGGGAGCGGGTCCGCATCCTGGCTCTCGCCAAACGCGAAGGGGGCCGGCGATCCGAATCCATCCGATCGCCCTGAAACTAAGGCGGTTGCCGGAAAAGGAAATACCAGATTGCGCAGGATCTTCGTTCGTCTTCATGGCGCGCCAGCAGGCGCATAGCACGGCTATGTAACTACAGGCGCAACACGGAAGACGGGCGAAAAGACAAGCAAGCGGGTATTTTCTTTGACAGAAATCGCCAAAACATCCCACTTGGGGAAAACACTCGGGATACGGCAATCGACAACATCCGGCTTTATATCCATCCAACGTGTGCTCATGTGCGACGCCTTTCAGCGAATGCACGCCACCTGCCGTCGCTTACAAGGTACCGAAGCCAAGCGGTTCGGCCTGATTTCGTCCGTCAGGGATCTGCTATGTCGCCGTCCAGGTCGGCTGTGCCGGTGCGGGTGCCGCACCGGCTCGAGGCGCTCGCCGATCCAGGCTAGAACAGGACTACCTGAGATGCATGATCGGATCGAGGCAACCCTGGATTCTGCGATCCTCGCCTGTCCGGATTGCGACCTGCTGCAGGTCCTTCCGGAGGTCCACCCCGGTGGCAGGGCGCGGTGTGTACGCTGCGGAAGGACGCTGGCAACCCGGATCAGGAATCCCATCGAGCGCCCGCTGGCTCTCACCCTAGCGGCATTGCTGGTTTTGGTTGTTGCCAATGCGGCGCCGCTGATGGGTCTGTCGGTCGTGGGTCGCGAGGCAAGCACCACCATCATCGGCGGTGCCTACCAGATGTGGATCGAGGGCCAAGAGCTGACGGCTTTGATCGTGCTCTTCTGTGCGGTGATCGCTCCGGCGGCCTACATTCTGTTCTCCCTGGTGGTCCTGCTTGCAGCGACGCGGCCGCCCGCACCGAGGTGGGTCGGCGAGATGTTGCGCTGGGCCGACGGGATGCAGCCCTGGTCGATGGTCGAGGTTATGATGCTCGGCATCCTGGTCTCACTCGTCAAGATTGCCGAGCTGGCCAAGGTGGAGCCTGGCATCGGCATGTATGCGGTGGGTATCCTGATGCTCCTGCTTCCCGCCATCCAGGTCAGCTTGGATCCGGACGAAATTTGGGCGCGGTTGACCTGGGCCGACGGCGAGCTACCGTCCACGACGCCGGAAGCTCCAAACCCCGAAACCGCGCTCACCGACTCGACGTCATGACAACAGCCGCACTGACCGGTGCCCGAGCCGGACTGGTGTCCTGCGAGACCTGCGGCCTCCTGTCGCAACCCGTCGGCTCGGCCGAGCCCGGCTATTGTCCGCGTTGCGGCGCACGGCTCGAATGGCGCCGCCCCCGGTCCATCCAGACCACCTGGGCGCTCGTCGTCGCCGCTGCGATCTGTTATGTCCCCGCCAACCTCCTGCCGGTGCTCGGCACTACCACACTCGGGTCTACAGAGTACGACACCATTATGGGTGGGGTGGTGTTCCTCTACACCTCGGGCTCCTGGCCGCTGGCGCTGATCGTGCTGATCGCGAGCGTTATGGTTCCGCTCGGCAAGCTGGTCGCCCTCGGCTACCTTCTTTTCTCTGTGCAGCGTGGCTCGGTCAAGAGCAGTCGCGAGCGCGCCCGGCTCTATCGCATGGTGGAGATCATCGGCCGTTGGTCGATGCTGGACGTGTTCGTCGATACCTTCACGGTCGCGCTGGTGCAGCTTCAGCCTCTCATGTCGGTTCGGCCCGGTGCCGGGGTGATGTTCTTCGCCGCGGTGGTCGTGTTGACGATGATCGCCGCAAGCACCTTCGATCCGCGCCTGATCTGGGATGCGAGTACCCGAAAGGAGTGCTGATTTGTCTGAATCCATCGACCGCGACAGCCTTCCTCGGGCGACCCTGACGCCGGCCAAGCGCTCGCGAATTTCCGCCGTCTGGCTCATCCCTCTAATCGCCGCTATCCTGGCGGTGGGGATCGCGGTCCAACGTATCCTGAACCAGGGTCCGACCATCTCCATCGTCTTCAAATCGGCGGAGGGGGTCGAGGCGGGCAAGACCATCATCAAGTACAAGGATGTGAAGATCGGTCAGGTGACGGCGGTGGAGCTGCACGATAATTATTCCAAGGTTCTGGTAACCGCTCAGATCGACAAGCACGCCGAGGGGCTCATGGTCGAGGACGCCAAGTTCTGGGTGGTTCACCCGCGCGTTACCCTGAGCGGGGTCTCGGGTTTGAGCACGCTGCTCTCCGGCAACTTCATCGGCTTCGAGAAGGGCACGTCGAAGAAGACGCAGCACAGATTCACCGGGCTCGAGACGGCGCCGGTCATCGCCATCGATCAGCCGGGCCGGCAGTTCCTGCTCACCGCTGACGACCTGGGCTCCCTGGGGACCGGCTCGCCCATCTATTTCCGTCGCCTCAACGTGGGCCAGGTGATGGCCTACGATCTCGCTGAGAATGGTAAGGATGTCACCATCCAAGTCTTCGTCAATGCGCCCTACGACCAGTTCGTCACGAGGGGGACGCGGTTCTGGAACGCCAGCGGCTTGGACGTCTCGCTAGGGGCGAGCGGGGTGGATGTGCGTACCCAGTCGCTGGTGTCGCTGCTCATCGGCGGTATCGCATTCGAGACACCCAGCTTCGATTCGACAGATGAGCCTGCCGCCGCCGATACGGCCTTCGCCCTGTACGATGACCGGGCTACTGCGATGAAGCAGCCGGAATCCATCGCAAGGCACTACATCGCCTACTTTAACGAATCGATGCGGGGGCTGTCCGTGGGTGCCCCGGTCACGCTCCTCGGGCTGGCGGCGGGCGAGGTCACCGACGTGGGGTTCGATCTGGACCCGAAGACGTTGAAACTGCGCGGCCGGGTCGAGATAGTGACCTATCCGGAACGCCTGGTTGAACACCTGAGCGCGGACGAGACGGCGGCCGGTGAAGACATCGCGCGCAGCGTGCAACAGAGCCGCGCCCTCTTTCAGCGGTTGATCGAGGAACGTGGACTGCGCGCCCAGCTGCGCAGCGGAAGCCTGATCACGGGCCAGCGCTACGTGGCTTTCGACTTCTTCCCGGACGCCGCCGAGGCGGAGATCGACTGGAGCCTTGAGAAACCTGTGGTCGCGACTGTCCCGAGCACGCTGCCCGACCTGGAGGCCAAGGTCACCGGTATACTCGCCAAGCTGGACAAGATTCCCTTCGAGGCGATCGGCACCGACCTAAGGAAGACCATCGAGACGCTCGATAAGACGATCGAGCACATCAATCTGGGGGTAACACCTGGGTTGAAGTCCGCAATCGCCGGGCTTCGCCGCGTGCTTGCGACTGCCAACCGCGTGCTCAGGAACACCGACGCGACTCTGCTCGGAAAGGATGCTCCGGGCCAGCTCGAGCTGCGCGACGCCTTGCAGGAAGTGGCGCGCGCCGCCCGCGCGGTGCGCGTGCTCAGCGACTATCTCGAACGCAATCCCGGGGCGCTGATTCGGGGCAAATCCGGGGAGAATCCCTAATGCATTGTCAAACCGCTCTCGTCCTTCCGGCGTTGGTCCTGATCCTCGCCGCAGGCTGCGCCTCGCCGCCGTCGCGCTTCTATACGCTGAGCACCACGGACGCGGCTGCCTCGCCCGTGTCCGCCCTGTCCCTGTCCGTGGGCCCGGTCTCTGTGCCGGCAGCGGTCGATCGCCCGCAAATCGTGGTGTCCACCGGCGCGAATCAGGTGCACCTCGATGAGCTCAATCGCTGGGCCTCGCCCCTGAAGGACGAGATCTCGCGCGTGGTTGCCGAGAATCTCGTGGTAATGCTGGGTACCGCGAAGGTGACCCAATTCCCTCAGACCTCGAGCGGGGAGGCCGCTTATCGCGTCGCGATCGAGGTACAGCGGTTCGATTCGGTGCCCGGGAGCCACGCCAGGCTGGACGCGGTCTGGACCCTGCGCCGAGTCAAGGACGACAAGTCCAGGACGGGGCGCACGAGCGTGCAGGAGCCGGTATCGGCCACGGGCTTCGACGGGCTCGCCGCCGCGCACAGTCGAGCTGTTGCGCGCCTGAGTCGAGATATCGCGGATGCCGTACGGGTGTTCGAGGGTGTCTTGCGTTGAGAGGGTGAAGAGCAGACAACAAGGCCGAATGATATTGGCGCGGCGACGAAGCGGGCGAGGGCGTTGGGGCATCACGGAGCCTGGGACCCATCGCGCCGGTACTTCGCAGGTCCAACGACTCGGTTTGGCACCCAGGGAAGGTACTGCCTCTAGTTGTCGCGAAATGTCAGCTCTGACCCTGAATTTCCGGGATAATCAGGGCCTGGACGATCTTGGCCGTGCCTCGCGGCCTTTGCGATCAGCACATGTTGTCTACATTTGGTCCCTTAACTACGCGACGGAGGGAGTCGCAGTTGACCCGGAAACTTGTCAGGAGCTAAAGCGTCGTGCCGACAATTTCCCGATTCGGACGCGAAGATAGCAAAGACGACCTGGTAGCTCACCGAGTAACCTGGATCGACGTCGATATTGCCGATGCGCAAGATCTCGCTTGGCTGACGGCCTGGAAGGAAATTAGCGACCAAACCAGAACCTCGCTGCTCGAGCCTGTGCGATTCAGTCATCGTGAGCACTTGGCCGATGGCATGCTCTTGAGTCTGAGAACGATGCGGGCAGGTGAAACGGATGATCTCGATCGGCTCACGGATCTGAAGCTGCTGATAGCCAAGTCGCGGGTGATCACGGTGCGAACCGGTGAAGTGGCTGCCGTCGACGAGCTTCGCGAATTTCTTCGGTCGGGCAGGAGCCTGGTAACGGCTGTGGATCTGCTCGGATTCATGATTTCCGGAATGACGAAACGCATGGAAGCAGTCATTTTCGATTTGACCATGGATATTGACGCCATCGAGGATCGATTGCTGGACTCAGGATCTGTTCCATTGGCGCAGTCTTTGGGCGATCTGCGTCGGCGGATATTTCGCATCCGCAGGCAGCTTAATTCGGTTCAGCAGGTCCTCCTGCCAATTGCGACGGATCCGGCCCTGATCCTGGATGCCGAAGATCGCGAAACGCTGGTCCGGGCGTCCAATCATGTTACGCGCTACATGGAAAGCCTCGAGGATTGTCGCACCCGCGTTCAAATGCTTCAGGACCATATCGAAGCGCAGCGTGCAGCGACCATAACCCGCTCCAGCCTCAACTTGACGATCGTGGCGACCGTTTTTCTCCCGCTGACGTTTGTCTCCGGCCTTCTCGGGATGAACGTTGCAGGAATTCCGGCAGAGCATAACCCCTTGTCGTTTTGGGTGGTTACCATCGCGCTGGTTGTGCTCGCCCTGTTGGCATGGCTGGTGCTTCGATGGCGGATGCGTGATTGAGACGATTAGATTTCTTCGGCTGGAGAGGAGGGGGCTACTCAAGGACTCTGATCCATGACACACTTTACCGGGCCGATTGCCGGATGTTGGCTTATATTCATCGACCCTTACCCTTCCATCAGTGGCGCCTAGGCGTCCCCAACCCTAAAGAGAGTCAAAACATGTCCACAAAGCACATCCTTGTATCCGCAACCACTGTCGTCGCACTGGGTCTAGCGGGCGCCGCGCTTGCCGAGACGGCGGCCGACGCCACCGCGAAAGCAGCCACCGAGATTGCCAAAGACGTGGGCGCCGCCTCCGAGGCCACCCAGCAGGCCGCCGACGTTGCAACAGAGGCCGCAACCGATGTCGACGCGGCCACGGCTGCCGGCGCGGCGAGCGCTGCGGATGCCGAGGCTGCCGACCTGGCCTCCGAGGCCGCCAACACCATGGCCGCCGAGATGATCGAGGCGAAAGAGGCGACGGAGGAGGTCGCGAAGGAGGCGAAGACCGATGCCGTCTTGAAAGACTCCAAGGACATGATTCAGGGCGATTGAGGCTGATTGACGAAAAAAAATTACCGAGATTGCGCAGGATTTTCGTCTGTCTGCAAGGCGCGCAAAGGGGCGCATAGCCAGCTATGTAACCCTTAGCGCAACACAGCAGGCGGGCGAAAAGACAAGCAAGATGGTAACTTTTTTGAGAGAAATCGCCTAAGGTCTCGTTCCGAGAAACGGCGCCGCGCGCAATGCGGCGTCCGACTGCGATGTCGTTGGTAGCGGTCGTAGGCCGCCACGGTCCCAACATCGATTTACCTGCAGTCGGCTGCGCCGGCCCACACGAATAGATTTTGTCCATCCGGACCGGTCTCGATGGATCGCGGCACCAAGGATGACATGGGCTAGGTGGAAAATACACGATGGATCGCCCATACTTCGAACCAGCTGCGACATAAGCAGTCAAGCTCGTACCACTTAAGATGGAGCGAGATGGTCATAAACAGTGGAGAAAACACCATGATCTTGAAGCATATCCTTGTAACGTCCGCCGCAGCATTTGCGCTTACAATTGCCGGTGCAACCCTGGCTGAGCAACCCGCTACCCCGCTTGTCTCTGGCGACGAGCCAATGAACGTCGACGATTCCGCCCAGATCAAGGCGCCTGACCCCTCAGCCAAGGCCCAGGAAAAAACGGAGGAGATGCTCAAAGGTGAAGCCGCGGATGTCTCCGGAGACATGCCCATGAATGCCGATGATTCCAAGCAGATCAAGGCTCCCGAGTAGGAGGCGGCTGAAGAAGCCGGCCAAAAAAACGGCCCGAGTTGAGTCACTCGCAAGTAGCAAGGACGAGTGAGTGGTACGCTAGGGACGCTGGCGCGGCTATGATAAGGACGCGGCCGTGGATAGCCGCGTCGGTGGTCGGCTTACTGTTCTAAAGTGCTCTTAGAAGGGGGCTTGCCGGTCCTCTTTGTGTCAACGGAAAGGCATCGTATTTTTTGCACGATGTCCTGAAGGCCCCGGCCGGACCGGAACGGAGGGCCAGCGAGGTCTGCCTGTGCCTCCGTGGCCCAGCGAAATGGTGCCCTACCAACGTTTTTTCGGTACCCGCGTCACGACCCGGCCCAGCGTGATGGACTCGATCGAGATACCTATCGCACCCGAGATAGCTGATCGCCGGACGGGAAGGCTGGCACACAGGGTTTCGCAACGGCAATACTCGGTACTTTGCGGCGACCTGCTCAGCCGTTAGAATTCTCGGCAACCCGATGGATTTGGTCTGCCGCCTCTATGCGTCCCCCGCCTCGCCACTCTCTGCCCCGTCTTGCCGTCGTCGAGGAGGGCTCCGTGCGAATGGGTCCGATCCTCGTGCTACCGGAGCTGTTGGCAGAGATGGGAGAGGATCCCGTCGCGTTGGTCACCGAAGCCGGGTTTGATCCGGCGCTCTTCGAGAGCCCGGAGAACACCGTTTCCTTCGCCGACCTGGGCCGGCTTATCGCGTTCTGCGCGATGCGGACGGATTGCCCTTCCTTGGGACTCCGGATCGGAGAGAGAGGAGGCTTGGATGTGATGGGGATTGTGGGAGAGCTCGCCCGCCACTCCCCGGATGTCGGCAGCGCCCTGCGAAACATCACCCTGTACCTGCACCTGCACGATCGCGGGGCCATCCCGACCTTGTGCGTAAACGGTGACCGGGCGATGCTCGCCTATGTGCTTTTCCAGCCCGACGTCCCGGGCACCGAGCTGATTTACGATGGGGCGGTGGCTATTAGCTACAACATCCTGAAGGCCCTGGCGGGTCCCGCTTGGGAGGCGAGCGAGGTATGTTTTTGCCGCCCGCGACCCGCCGACATCGAGCCCTACAGCCACTTCTTTTGCACCGCTTTGCGCTTTGGCGCCGAGCATAACGGGGTGGTGTTCCCGGCTTTTTGGCTGGACCGACCGCTGGACGGTACTCGGGAGCTGGTGCACCGGCAAATCATGCGGGAGATCGACGCGCTGGAGACCCGCGGGGCCGGCGATCTGGCCGCCCAGCTCCGGCTGGTGCTGCGCCGGCTGCTGATCGGCGGCGCTTGCAAAGCGGAGACCTCCCTTGCGCGGGTAGCGGAGCTGTTCGCGATCCACCGGCGGACAATAAACCGTCGCCTGCGCGCCGAGGGTACGAGCTTCAAGGGGCTGATCGACGAGACCCGTTACGAAATCGCCCGCCAGCTCCTGCGCGACACCGGCCTGCCTATCACAGAGGTCGCTGCCGCGCTCGATTACACCGACCCGGCGGCCTTCGACCATGCCTTCCGCCGCTGGTCCGGGACCTCGCCGTCGGCATGGCGCGCCGTGCACGCGCCGGATTGATCTCTGGCCGCAGCAGGGTGGCTCAGGAGCTCCCTCGCACCATTGCGGAAATCGTCTCCGTTCATCGACTCTCGGGCCGGATTCTGTCGCGAAATATCAAGGGCAACGCCTGCAGAAGCCGCATAATTACCAGCTCGCGAGTCGGCTCTGGCCCTTGTCCAAGTACACCGCTACAGAAGTCATCATCCAACCGCTGTTCGTCGGAGGAGGCCGTTGTGGACGGGGGTCCTGTTTCCACAGGTAGTGGTCTCGAGCCACCTGTTCGCCGACTCGGCAGTACGGGGGAATGGCTCGATCCTGGGATTGCTCGGGGGTAGCGGTGCCAAGGACAAAACCAAGGGCCAACCAAGCGATGTCCATGCCGTAAGAAGTTCAATTTTGCAAATGAGAGGAGAAGCGTTGTGCAACACAGGTTGCTGAAGACAAAACCGCGCATGCGGCGCTACATCAAGTGGGCGCTCACGCTCATTGTCTGCTTCGTTGCGGGGGGCCTCCAAGCCGCCGACTCCGGTTCGCGGCATCACGCCCAGGGTACATTCGATGCCGCCACCGGCACCTATGAGGTCGCCAAAGGAGACGACCTGGACGCCATCGCCGAGCGCTTCGGCGTGACGCTGCAAGAGCTGACGAAGGCAAACAAGCTGAGCTCGACGGAGATCGAGGTCGGCCAGAAGCTTGCGATCCCCGGCGAGCCGGCTGGAAGCGCGGGTAGCACCGAGGAACAGGTCACCGGTGAGCCGGCTCTGAGCGGCGGTGGCGGTGCCAAGGTGCAGGTCACCGGCAAGCTCGGCTCACCCAGTGCCACCACCACGCTCCCGGGCAACCAACTACCGGCCCCGGCCCCGAAGTTCGGCGGTGTGATCAAAGACGACGCGCTGGAGTCCACACCCTGGTGG
>JAJDOL010000186.1 GCA_022340195.1 Chromatiaceae bacterium | reverse complement strand
CAAGTCTCGGGTACGGAAAACCTGCTTGCGCCCCGGCCAGGAGGCCTTGCCCTCCGAGCGCTTGCGTCGGGCCAGTCCAGCATACTCCTGAAGCTTGTAGGCGCAATCCAGATAGGGCGCGTCCGCCGAGGTATCGAGCCGGGTCCCTATGCCGAAGCCATCGATGGGAGCGCCCTGAGCGCGCAGGCGCACCAGGTCATGCTCGTCCAACCCACCGCTGCAGAAAATGCCGATGGACGAAAGGCCAGCACGATCGAGAATGGCACGCACCTGGCGTGCGTGGGCGTTGAGATCGCCGCTGTCGATCCGCACCGCCTTGACCGGCGTTCCCTGCTCCGCCAGCCGCGGGGCAAGAGCGGCCAGCTTTCGTGCCGCCGTCTCCGTATCATAGGTGTCGATAAGCAACACCACGTTGTTCGGCTGAGCCCGGGCGAAGTGCTCGAAGGCCTCGACCTCACTGCCGTGGGCCTCGATGAAGGAATGGGCCATGGTTCCGAAGCAGGGTATGCCCCAAAGCCGATCCGCCAGCACCGTGGCGCTACCGGCAAACCCGGCGATGTAGCTGGCGCGCGCCGCAAACAGCCCGGCGTCCGCACCGTGGGCACGGCGCATGCCAAAGTCCACCAGAAGCTTGTCGGGGGCAGCCAGCACGCACCGCACCGCCTTGGAGGCGATCAGGGTCTGCAGATGCACGATGTTGATGAGCCGGCTCTCAACGAGTTGTGCCTCCGCCATCGGCCCGGTCACACGAACGAGCGGCTCGTTCGGGAAGCAGACCGTGCCCTCGGGCATGGCGTCGAGGTCGCCCGTGAAGCGCCAATCCGCCAGCCAATCCACGAATGCATCGCTGAACCGGCCGCTTGACTTGAGCCAATCCAGCTCATCCGGGGTGAAGCGCGCTTGCTCCAGGTAATCGACGAGCTGCTCCAGCCCAGCGGCGACGTAAAAACCTCGATCCCTCGGCAGGTCCCGCGCGAAAAACTCGAACACCGCCGTATCCGTCAACCCCTGCTCGAAGTAGCCCTGGAGCATGGTGAGCTGGTAGAGGTCCGTGAGCAGGATCGATCCGGTCGGTTCCATCGCGAGCTCCGTCGCGTTCACCTCTAGGCGGCCAGCGCACCGGCATCGCGCATTTCCGCAATCGCCCGGTCGCCGTCTCCGGGCTCGACCTCGACGGCACGAATCGCGTCCACCAGCAGAACCACCTGGAATCCCTCCTTCAACCCGTCCAGAACGGTTGCGCGCACACAGTAGTCGGTGGCGAGTCCGCCGACGAAGAGCCTCGCAATGCCCATCTGGCGCAGTTTCGGCCCCAAGTCCCCGTCCTCGAAATCCGAATAGGCCTCCTTCTCGGGCCGCATCGCCTTGGAGTGAACATACGCATCGGGTGGCAACACCAGCTCCGAAGTGAACTCGGCCCCTTTGGTCCCCGCCACACAGTGGGGCGGCCAGGGACCGCCCTGATCCCGGAAGGAGCAGTGATCAGCCGGGTGCCAGTCCCGGGTTGCAAAAATCGGCAATCCGGCCTTCCGAAAACGCCGGATCCAGGTGTTGAGAACAGGTATGACCTCATCCCCATCCGAAACCGCCAGGCTACCCCCGGTCAGGAAGTCGTTCTGAAGGTCGACGATGATCAAGGCGTCGCCGGCTTCCGGCTCGATTGTCTTGTTCGCTGAATCGGACATGGTCTCTAACCTCGGACCGAACGCTGTTGCCTGACCTAATTATGAACGCTCGCGCCACAGGCCGATAGCGATTTGGCCTTCGACTAACCCTCTGGTGTTCCTAACTCTTAGGAACAGCAATCTCGGCGGTGACTCGTAGTGCGACGGTAAGGGATCTCCGCCCTCCCTAGCCTTTTCGAATGTAAATCGGGCCTGCCCAATGACCGGCTTCATCACGGGCACCGAGCTGCCCCACTTCATCGAGAAGCGGGACACCGGGGCACCCAGCATCCGCAAACCCACCATCCCGGTAGGAATGATCCCTATCCCCCTGGACGGCCCTGCGGACCTCAAGGGCTTGGAGCAGATCCAGATCTTCCGTGACCGCGACGGGCGCTGGTTCGACCGGACCCGAGGTCACATCCGCACCGATTTCGCCGACCAGCTTACCGCGGCCATCGTCGACCGCCTAGGCGCAATCCACCCGTGAATCAAGCGTCACTCCTAGCGGCGAGCCTGCTTGCCCCCGCGCCCAAATCGGCAGTGCAGACCGCGGCCCGTCGTCTCGCGGGCAGGCTCGGAAGGCTGAGCCGACAGCGGCTCGAAACCCTGATCAGGCTCATGGGCGAGGATGGCCGCATCGGCTACCTGGCCGCCTACGATCGGCTCTTCCCGGATCACCGCCGCTCCAAGACGGACAAGCAGAAGGCGGACAAGGCCTTCAGCAAATTCCGTCACACCCTACAGAAGAAAGCCGCGGAGCAGGAGGTCGGACTGGAGCTGCGGGTGGACAGCCACCGCGGCGCCGATCCCACCGACCGCCGTCTCTGGTTCGCGGCCGAGGACGACGCCGGTGAGCGGCTCGCCGAGTACAGCCGCACCGCCACGCATGCCATTGCGGACTTCCCGCAGGAGCAGCGAGCGGCAGTTCAAGGGGCCGAGCTGACCTGCCTGCTGGTCTACGCCCAGCGCGACCGAGCCCAGGCCCAGACCCTCATCCAGGCCCTCGCCGCCAGACTCCAGGCCGCCGGACACAACTGGGATCTGAAGGACTATGGCTATGTGCCGCCCGGCGAGATTCGGGACCAGGCCCGGCTCGGGCAGCAGCGCAGTGCGGACCTCACGCTCTTCCTCCTGAGCCCCGAGCTGATCTCGGACCTGCGCAAGGACAAGGGCTTCCGTACCGACCGCCCCCTGATTCCGCTCGTCCTGCGCCGAATCGAGGACGCCCACCTCAAGGGCACGATCCTGGAGGGACGTACCCCTTTCCGGGACACGGAGGGCAAGACCTGGGTTCAACGCAGCGGCAGCCGCAAGGACGACTGGGCCGCCCAGGCCCTGGCAGGTATTCTCGAGCGCCTGCGCCCGGCGGACCCCTACGAGGTCCTCACCAGCGCCCATCTGCGCCAGCCGGACGACTGCCTGCCCGAGCACTATGTGGACCAGATCCTCAAGGGCCATGCGGACAGCACGGGCCGGGAGGCCATGGGCCTCCTGAACGACTGGCTGGCGGACCCGCAGGGCAACGTCTTCTGCGCCATCTTCGGCGAGCTCGGCATGGGCAAGACTACCCTGTGCCAGCGCCTGACCCGGGACCTGCTGGCGCGCCGAGTCGAGGAGCCGGAGCTGCCCCTGCCCGTCTACCTGGACCTGCGCGCCGTCAACGGCCTGGACTGGGACTGGTCCCAGGGCGTGCCGGACCTGGAGCTCATGCTCGACCGCATCCTCGCCGATGCCTACAACCTGCCGGTGGACAGCCCCAGGCCCGGGGTCGACGACATCCGCCGCCTCGCCCAGAGGCTGGGGGGGCTGGTGATCTTCGACGGCCTGGACGAGGTCATGAACCGCCTCACCCCGGAGCACTGCCGCCGCTTCATCGCCCAGCTCTGGAGCATACTCCCGCCCGCCGCCTCCCGCCCGGACGAGGGACCGCGCCCGCCTGGCGTCGGGCGCCTCGTCATGACCTGCCGCAGCCACTTCTTCCAGACCCTGCAGGAGCAGTTGGACGCCCTGTCCGGCCGCCAACGCGAGTCCGTCGGGCGCAACAGGTTCTGGAGATGCTGGATCGGGTCCACGACCTGCGCGAGCTGGGCTCCCGCCCCTACAACCTGCGCCTGATCCAGGACCAGGTGGAACGCATCGAGGCCATCCACCGCCAGGGCGGCCATGTCGGCGTGGCGGACCTCTACGAGGGCCTGGTCCACCAGTGGACCCGCCGCGACAGCCCCAAGCATCGTCTGGACCGGGACCACAAGCTGCTGCTCATGGAACCGCCTGGCCCACCGCCTCTGGGGCCGCCAGTCCAGGAGTCTGGACTACCGGGAGCTGGAGGACTGGCTCCTGGACCAGCTCGCGGCGGACCCCCGAACCCAGCTCCAGTATCGGGCCTATCTCGACCGGGAGGAGGGCCTGGGCATCCTCCAGGAGGACCTGCGCAACGCCAGCTTCCTGGTGCGCGAGGGGGAGGAGGGCTTCCGCTTCGCCCACACCTCCATCATGGAGTTCTTTCTCGCCCGTGCCCTTTTTCGGGCGCTGGAGCAGGCCGGAAATTCCGACCAGGACCAGGATGTGGAGCGGACCCTGGCAGTCTGGGCCATCCCTGTCCCCAGTCCCGAGACCCTGGACTTCCTCGGGGAGCTGCTGCGCCCGTCGGATGCCACTGCCTGGCGCCTGGCCTTCCGCGAGATACGCCACGGCTACCGCCCCAAGATCAGCGAGCTGATGCTAGCCTACGCCCTGCACGCCCTGAGGTACGGTCAGCCCGCCCCCGGCCTGGCAGGCATGGACCTGACCGGAGCGGATCTCGATAACTGGCGCTTCGAGGGGCCGGCGAAGGGTCCACCCCTGAACCTGATCAGCCTGCACCTGGCGGGCTGCCGCCTGATGAACGCCCGCTTTCGCCAGGTGGACCTGAGCGGCGCGGACCTCACCGGGGCGGACCTTCGCTCCGGGCGGCGCTACCGCACCCAGCTTCTGGGCTGAACCCTCGAGGGAACGCTCGGTCTCGACGCCCGGGATTTGCTTCGCGCCCAATGCCGTCCGGATCCGCGCCCGCCCACCCACCCTGCCCCGGCCCCACCGCCGCCGCGCCCCCCCCTGGCCGCCGTGCTGCAGGGGCACCAGGGTTCGGTCTGGGCCTGCGCCTTCTCCCCCGACGGGCGCCGCCTGCTCTCCGCCGGCCATGACGGCACCCTGCGCCTGTGGGATCCGGACTCCGGCGAGGCCCTGGCCATCATCCAGGTATTCCGGAACGGCGAGCACGCGGTCCTCGAGCCGGACGGCGCCGGCTTCCGCTCCGCCAGCCCGGGTGCCTGGCGCTGGCTCGGCTGGCTGGTCGAGGACCCACAAACCGGTCGCACCGAGCGCCTGCCCGCCGAGACCTACGGCCCCATCCCCGGCATGGACCCCTAAACCGGGTAACACCGCCGGAGCGGTGTCACCAGAGCCGGTTCAATCTCATGACACCGCTCCACGTTTGTGGCTCCGCTCCACGCTCGTGACTCCGCTCCGCGCTCGTGACACCGCTCCGCGCTCGTGACACCGCTCCCGCGGTGTCACGCACGACCCCCGGCGCTCCGCGCCACCGAACCCCTACCACTCGGTAAAGACCTCGACCAACCCCTCGCGCCCCGCATAGTTGCGCGCGCTCGACCAGCGCCAGTGCTCGGGCTCGTCCACGTAGCCGCGCTTGACCGGATTGTTGTGGATGTACTCCAGCTTCTGCCGCAGCATCGCTTCCCCCTCGATCCCCTGCGGATGCGAGCCTTGCTGCCAGAGCTGGTGGGTTCGGTCCCCCCGCTGGGCCTTGCGGGCATGGCGCAACCGCTTGAGCACTGCCTCGGCCCGATTCTCGACCAGCAGGTCGATAATCCGGCGTGCCGAATAGGACTTGAACCTGCGCCAGGTCTCTGGCAGATCCGGAGCCTGTGCGACCGCGTGCAGGTGGTTCTCTAAGATCACGAAACCGTAGAGCTTCAATCCCTCGTGTTCACGCTGATAGCTCCAGGTATCGAACAGGATTTGGACGGCCTCCTGCCGCGTGAATACGGGCAGCCATTCGATGATGGTGCAGGTCAGAAAGTGCGGTCGGTCAGGCTCGGCGAAACGATAGCGGCTGCGGGACATGGGCCGGGTCTCCCTATCCGGAGCGCGGAGCGCCTAAAGATACGTGACACCGCAGAGCGGTGTCACGAGATAGAGATACGGTGTCACGAAATAAACGACGACCACCAGGTGAAAAGCCGGGTTCAGGACAAACCAGGTGCTAGCCGCCTGGACCATCCGCCGAAACCAGCGCCGCGGCCAGTGCTTCCGCGGCGGGGTTGAGACCTGCCTGGCGCGCCTCCGCCTCCAGGGATCGCAGGCGTTTCGCCAGGGCCTGGCCGCGGTCGCCTCGGTACCAGTCCATCAATGCGCGGGCGCGCGCAATATGAAGGTCGCTCCAGGGCAGGGGCTCGTCCGCTGTATAGCACTCCAGCTCTCGGGCCTGATGCTCCAGCGCGTCCCAGTCCCTTGTTTGAAGCGCGATCTCCAATGCGCATTGGCGAAACTGCAGGTGATTGTGGCTGACACTGTCCGCGGACAAGGCCGCCTCTCCCTCTTCCAACGCCGCGCGCCGCAGGTCCGGGGTGTCCGCGATCTGCGCCAGGTAACCGAGCATCCAGGGCCCGCCATAGGCCAAGTCGGGCCCCCGGATCAAGTCGCAGGCGGCTTGCAGGTCGGCCAATCCAGATTCCGGATTGCCGCGGGCGGAACGGGCGACCCCACGTGTGCACAGATGGTCGGCCTCGAAGCGCCTGGACCCGATCCCGCGGGAGAGGGCCAGCCCGGCATCCGCCTCCGACTCCGCTTGCTCGAAGTCTCCGCCATAGGTTGCGACGAGGCCGAGGATGTTGTGGGCCAGGCATTCGTCCCGCTGGCTGCGCGTGAGGGCGGCCAAGCGTACCGCGGTCTTGGAGTCGGCATGGGCTTCCGCCAGCCGGTTGAGGTAGAGAGCCGTCATGGCACGCCCGGCCAGGTTCGGAGCCTGCACCCGAAGCAGGTCATTGGCCTCGCAAAGGCGTACGCAGCGATCGTAATAGTGGTGCGCCGTCACCATGCGCCCGCGCTGATAGAAGGCATCGGCCAACCCACTCAGGGCCCTGGCCTCCAGCTCCGGATCGCCGGCTGCACGGGCGTGCTCCAGGGCCTGTGAGTGGGCGGCCATGCAGTCGTCGAGCCTCCCGAGCGGAAACAGGGCATTGCCGCGGTGGTAATGAAGCCGAGCCAGCCGCTCGTGGTCGCCGAGAGCCTCCGCGGTCGCTGCGGCGGCATCCAGGGCGTCGGACGCTTGGCCGTAGTCATCCTGGACCAACAAGGCCGCCGCCAGCTCGATGCGGGCGTCGCAACAGATCTGCTCATCCGCACACTCGCTGATCACCGACTCCAAGACCCGACACGCGGTCGTTATTCCCCCCATCTCCCGCTGCAATTCACCGAAGAAGAGCCCCGCCTCCGCCCGTTCTTCCGATGCGATCGACAACTGCCAGGCGCGCTCGCCCAGATCCAGCGCCTCGCCATATCCGTGACTGTCCCGGCACTTCCGCGCGGCCGCCAACCAGGCGGAGACAGCACCCGGCTCGCCGGCCCGCTCCAAATGCTCGGCATAGAGCAGCGGGTCTCGCTCCCGGTACCAATCTGCCGCGCGCCGATGCCAGGCTCGCCGTGCCGGATCGGCGATGGACTGGTAGATGCCGTCCCTCACGAGCACGTGGCTGAAACTGAGCCGGTCGCCATTCCGACGGACCAGCCTCGTTTCCGAAAGGATCTGTGAAGGATCCAGCCCCGGACCCAGCAGGGCACCGAGGTCACCCGATGAAAAGCTCTGCCCGAGCACGGATGCGGCCTGCGCCGCGCGACGCCTGTCTGGGGGGAGACCATCCAGCTGCCCCTCGACAAGTGCCTGAACCGAGGAGGGTACGCTATCTGCCACGTCCGGCCCGGCGTCCAGCAGATGCACGAGGAACAAGGGATTGCCGCCGGAGCGATCGATGCAACGCCGCGTCCAGGCGTCGTCCGTCACACCGCGGTGCCGGGCCAGCTCTGTGGCCACATCCGGGCGCAACGGCCCCAGATCCAGCGTGGTCAATGGCGCCCCCTGCATGGCGCCCCGCCAGGCGGGATCCAGGGGCTCTCCTTCGGTGCGCGTCGTCAGGATCAGCATGGCCGTAACGGCGGCGGCATGTCCCCCGAGCCGGGCCAGCAGCCCGAGCACACCGGGATCGGCCCAGTGGATGTCCTCCACCACAAGCAGCCTGGGTTGGATCCGTGCCGACGCCTGCAAGAGCAGCCCCAGGGCGCGCTCGAGACCCTGCGAGCGACTTCGAATGTCCAGGGCACGGTAGAATCGCTCCTCGGCGACGTCGAGGGGTATCCCGAGGGCATCCAACAGGAACAGGGAAGCGTCCGGATCGGTGCAAACCTCATTCGCGGCGGCGCGAATCCCCGCCGCGTCGGCATCTTCCGACAGTCCAAGCAGCTCCCGGATCAACAAGGCCGTTTGCGCACCGTCCGCCTGGCTCCGGAAATCCGGCAGGCGTAGCTTGTGGATCCGAAAGCCCCGCGCCTTCGCCAGTTCCACAGCCGCCTCGCTCAGGCTGGTCTTGCCGATCCCCGCCTCCCCGCGCACCAGGAGAGCTCCGCCAGCCGCGGCCTCCAGACAGACATCCAGAGCCGCAGCAAGCTGGCGCAGCTCCGCCTCCCGTCCGACCAGTTCGATGCGCTCGTCGATAGGCTCCGGCCGCGACGGCGCCTGGAGGCTTTCAAGACCGGGATCCGGGTAAGGCTCGGCGGTCACCGATTGGCCTCGTTCACTCAGGATGCACCGATAAAGCTCTATGGTCTCGGCCTCGGGTGCAACACCGAGCTCCCGGTGTACCAAGGCCTTGCAGCTGCGGTACTGGCGCAGTGCTTCGGCCGGACGCCCGAGCCGTTTGTAGATCAGCATGAGCTCGCGATGCACGGACTCTCGCAGCGGATCGAGCGCCAACAAATGAACGGCGGCCCTCAGGGCCGGCTCCCACGCGCCTTGACTACTGTAGTATTTCACCAAGCGGGCGAACACCTGCGTCGCCCGCTCCCGCAAAGCGCTGCGTTCTTGCAGCATCCAGTCCTCGAACCCTCCGCCCGGCGCACCCGAGCCCTCGAGAAAATCCCCGCGGTACAGGGCGGCCGCCCGCTCCAGCTCCTGCGGATCGTCGGAGCCGGCATAGCGATGAAGCTCGGCCACGTCCGATGCGACCGCGTCGGCTGCCAGGGTAACCGTATCGCCATCGGTGAGCAGGACGGACGCCGGATCGGGAAGGGAGCGACGCAGCACGCTCAAAGCCTGGCGTAGGCTGTGGCGTGCCTGGGCGTCCGTGCTGTTCGCCCACAACAGGCCGGCCAACCGATCACGGGACTGGGGTCGTCCGGGATGCAGCGCCAACCAGGCCAGCAGGGCCTTTGCCTTGCGCATGCCGATGTTTAGGGACTCACCATCCCAGCCCTGCACCTCGAAGCCGCCGAGGAGTCCGAGTCGGATCGCCGTCATGGGCTCATCAAGCGGAAAAAAGTCTGCTTTGACGTTTCATTGACGATCGTCTCCACGGAACCTTGACGCCAAGGTCGTAACGTTAGCACAGCGGTCGGCTCATCCGGCTGTGAAACCGAAAACCCACGGGGAGGAAACCACCATGTGTAATGTCGCACCAGCCATCACCGCCCATGCCCATCCGAATACGCCGGCTCCCGCCGACGACTTTGCGGAACGCATGATCGACACACTGAACGGCGGCGCGACCGCCCTCATGCTGTCGCTGGGGCACCGTACCGGCCTGTTCGATTGCATGGCCGAGCTGCCGCCTGCCACCAGCCAGCGTATCGCCGACGAGGCGGATCTCCACGAGCGCTATGTGCGCGAGTGGCTGGGGGCCATGGTCGCGGCGCGCATCGTCGAGCTCGACCCGTCCCAGGGCCTATACCGGCTTCCACAAGAGCATGCCGCCTTCCTGACCCGCGAGGGCACACCGGAAAATATCGCCGTATTCGCACAGTACATCGCCGTGCTCGGCCAAGTGGAAGACGATATCTTACAGTGCTTCAAGCGCGGCGGGGGCGTGCCCTACGAGCGCTATACGCGATTTCACGATGTGATGGCGGAGGATAGCGCCCAAACGGTCGTGGCCGCTTTGCATGAGCACATACTGCCTTTGGTACCGGGTCTGACCGGAGATCTCGACCGGGGTATCGACGTGCTGGATATCGGCTGCGGCAGTGGCCGCGCCCTGATCGCCATGGCTCACGCTTATCCAAACAGCCGCTTTGTCGGCTACGACCTGTCGCCGGAGGCAATCTGCCGCGCACGTGCCGAAGCGGAACGCCTGGGGCTCACGAACACCTTGTTCGAGACTCGGGATGTGACCGAGCTCGGGGAAACGCGTTGTTACGACCTCATTACCACCTTCGACGCGATTCACGACCAGAAGCACCCCGCCCGCGTGCTGGCCGGAATCGCGGATGCCCTCCGGCCCGGCGGCACGCTTCTGATGCAGGACATCGCAGGCTCCAGCCACCATCACGAGGACAAGGACCACCCGATCGGGCCCTTCCTTTACACCATATCCTGTATGCACTGCATGTCGGTCTCCCTCGCCCAGGGGGGCGACGGCCTGGGCGCTATGTGGGGGAAAGAGAAGGCGCTGGAGATGCTCGGCGCGGCGGGCTTCGACCGCGTCCACGTACACAGCCTGGATCACGACTTTCAGAACTATTTCTATGTCGCGCAAGGCACCTGAGGCCGGGTTGCAGAGTGCCACGGCCCCGGGCAAGCGGGGTCGCTTTCGTCTATCGACATCCCACGATCTTCGGTGCAGCTCACTCCCTCGAGCCTAGCGCCTCCGGGATCCGGGTAGACGCTGGTTTTTGGCCATCCCGGCCAAAAACCAGCGTTTCCTTCCTCGGCAATCGAGATTAGCCCTTTGGGCAACGCCTCTGCCTGTGCTGAAATTGACGGCAGAGTGACCAAGGAGTACGCGAATGAGAAGTACCGAGGAAAAACCCGAGATCAGCGCCGAGGCCTTGCGCAGGAAAACGATGGAGCAGGGCCTTTCCCGAGACGAGTTGGATCCGAATCCCATCCGGCAGTTCGAGCGGTGGTTCGCGGACGCCATCGCCACCGGCATTCCGGAGCCCAATGCCATGAGCTTGGCAACGGTAGCCGAAGGCGCCCAGCCTTGGGTGCGCAGCGTTCTGCTCAAGCTTTATGACGAGGAGGGCTTCGTGTTCTTCACCAATTTCGAGAGCAGCAAGTCCAAACAGATCGCGGAAAATCCCCGGGTGGCACTACTCTTTCCCTGGGTAGCGCTCGGCAGACAGGTCCAGATCAGGGGAACCGCGGCGAGGATACCGACGGCGGAATCCCTGAAATACTTCGCCACCCGTCCCCGTGGTAGCCGAATCGGCGCCTGGGCCTCGCACCAGAGCCAGGTCATCAGCTCCCGCTCGCTGCTCGACGCCAAGGTAGAGGAAATCAAGCGCAAGTTCTCCAAAGGCGAGGTTCCTTTACCCGACTTTTGGGGAGGATTCCGGGTGAAACCCTCCACGATCGAGTTCTGGCAAGGCCGGGAGAGCCGCCTGCACGACCGCTTCCTTTACAGCCACGTTCCCGGAGGCGGTTGGCGAATCGATCGGCTTGCGCCATGAGCTGCAGGCACCCGATCCAGGATCGGGTTGCGAGTCGCGATCGGCAATCGAGCGAGCTGAGGTGATTTCTGTCTCAAGCCTTTCGCTTCTGCGCGATCTTGCCCCAGGTATCGCGTAGGGTCACTGTGAGATTGAAGACGGGCTTGCCGGGGCGGGAGTCCTTGTCCGCCACGTAATAGCCCTCGCGCTCGAACTGAAAACGATCACCGGGTGCAGCATCAGCCAGGCTCGGTTCCAGGAAACACTGCGTCAGAGTACGCAGCGAATCCGGATTCATGTCGGCGAGAAAGTCCCGACCCCCGGCACCGGGCTCCGGCACTGTGAACAACCGGTCGTAAAGCCTCACCTCCGCACCGACCGCCCGCTTGGCGCAGACCCAGTGGATGACACCCTTGACCTTGCGTCCCACCGGGTTCCTGCCGAGGGTGTCGGGATCATGCATGCACCGCAACTCGACGATCTCACCGGCCGCGTCCTTGATGACCCGATCACAGCGCACGACGTAGGCGTTGCGCAACCGCACCTCACCGCCGGCGATCAACCGCTTGAAACCCTTGACGGGCTCCTCCATGAAGTCGTTGCGGTCGATGTAGATCTCCCGCGCGAAGGGAATCGTTCGTGTTCCCAAGGACTCGTCCTTGGGGTGATTGAGTACCCTGAGCTCGTCGGTCCGGCCTTCGGGCCAGCTCTCTATGATCAGCTTGAGGGGTCGCAGCACTGCCATGGCCCGGGGGGCGGTGCGATCCAGATCTTCGCGGATGGCGTTCTCCAGCATGGCCATCTCCACGAGGTTGTCAGACTTGGTCACGCCGATTCGCTCGCAGAACCCCCGGATAGCCGCCGGCGTGTACCCGCGGCGGCGAAGTCCGGCGATACTGGGCATGCGCGGATCGTCCCAGCCCTCGACAAATCCCTCGTCCAGGAGCTGAGTGAGCCTGCGCTTGCTCATCACGGTGTACTCGAGATTCAGCCGGGAAAACTCGATCTGGCGCGGTTTACAGGGCACCGAGACATTGTCGATCACCCAATCGTAGAGGGGCCGGTGATCCTCGAACTCCAGGGTGCAGAGGGAGTGCGTGATACCCTCGAGGGCATCGGAGATGGGGTGCGTGTAATCGTACATGGGGTACAGACACCACTCGTTGCCGGTCTGGTGATGAATCACACCGTGACGGATACGGTAAAGGACCGGATCGCGCATGTTCAGGTTGGGTGAGGCCATGTCGATTTTGGCCCGAAGGGTCAAGGTGCCGTCGGGGAACTCACCGGCTCGCATGCGCGCGAAGAGGTCCAGATTCTCCGCCGCCGGTCGATCACGATAAGGGCTCTCGCGGCCAGGCTCGGTCAGGGTTCCGCGGTACGCTCGGACCTGGTTGGGATCCAACTCGCAGACGTAGGCCAAACCCTTCTCGATCAGCTCGACTGCGGACTCATAGAGCTTCTCGAAGTAATCCGAGGCGAAGTAGAGCCGGTCTCCCCAATCGTAGCCGAGCCAGCGCACATCCTCCTTGATGGCCTCCACGTATTCCATATTCTCCTTGTGGGGGTTGGTGTCATCGAAGCGCAGGTTGCAGGTCCCCCGGTAGTCCTGCGCGACACCGAAGTTGAGCACGATGGACTTGGCGTGCCCGATATGCAGATAACCGTTCGGTTCCGGTGGAAAGCGGGTTGCGATGCGCGCGTGCTTCCCGAGCACCAGATCCTCGTCGATGATCTGGCGAATGAAATTGGTCTTGGTCTGGATTTCTTTTTCGGACATCTGTGCGCAGCAGGTCAGGCAGAGAACGCAGGGTCAGGGCGAAGCCGCCATTATGCCTCAACAAGCTGGCCGTTCAACGCCTTGCAGGCGTCGAAAACGGCGGGGCATCCTGCCCCGCGGGCAACACTGAATAAATCAGTGTTGCCCTACGAGCAAGGAACGGAAAACGGCTCGATGGGCTTTCTTTTGCGAACCCGAATGGCAGTAAGCCGCCCTTTCCACACGCACCCCGTATCCAATGCCCAGGTGTTGTGCTCGGCCGCATAGCCCAGCGTCGACCAATGGCCGAAAATGATGCGCACGTCTCTGGTCGCGCGGTCAGGTACCGCAAACCAGGGTACATAGCCTGGCGTTTGAGCGCCAGGCGCGACCTTTTCCCTCAGGGCCAGCACCCCGTCGGTGTCGCAAAAGCGCAGGCGCGTAAAGCAGTTGGTGATGAAACGTAGACGATCCATACCCGAGAGGGAGCCCGACCAGCGATCCGGTTCGTTGCCGTACATAGCCTGCAGATACTCCGGATAGTCCGGGGCCCGCAGCACCGCCTCGACCTCGCGCGCGCAGGTCTGGGCATCGAGCAGATCCCACTGCGGCGGCAGCCCGGCATGAATCAAAGCAAAATTCTTGCGCTCGTCGAAATGCATCAAGGGGCGGTAGCGTAGCCAATGCAGCAGCTCATCACGGTCCGGTGCCTGGAGCACGGAATCGAGGTTGCTCCTTTTTGCCTGTCTCGGGTTGCCCGCCGCGAGCGCGAGCAGGTGCAGGTCATGATTGCCGAGAACCGTCAGCGCGCGGTCGCCGAGATCCTTGACGAAGCGCAAGGTGGCCAGGGATTCCGGACCCCGATTGACCAGGTCGCCCACAAACCAGAGCCGATCTCGATCCGGGTCGAAGCGGAGAACGTCGAGCAACCGACGCAGACTTTCGTAGCAGCCCTGGATGTCCCCAATCGCGTAAGTCGCCATTACCGCCGCGCAATCACCGCTCGACCGGTCTCAGTGTAGACTCGTCGGAGTGGCCAGCGAAAAGGCGGGGATAGGCGCGTCGAAACGCGTTCCATCGTCGGCCAACATCTCGTAGCTTCCGTGCATGCTCCCCACCGGGGTCTCCAGGACAGTCCCGCTGGTGTAACGGTAGCTCTCGCCCGGCATCAGGTGAGGTTGTTTTCCAACGACACCTTCGCCCCTAACCTCCTGAACCTTGCCGTCGGCATCGGAAATGATCCAGTGACGGTTGATCAAACGGGCGGCCTGAAGCCCCCGGTTTCGAATGGTGACCGTGTAGGAGAAAACAAAGCGCTCGTCGCCGGGATGCGATTGCTCGGGGAGATAGTCGCTTTTTACGCTGACCTCGATCCGGTAGCGGTCGTCGGTTGTGCTTGGCATGGTCTTGTCCCTTTGTTGGCGGCAAGATTAAGGCCCGCGGGCAACAAATACAACGCCCGCTTCGTGCCTCGAGCTTATAGGCGAACGAATCGGCTTCTCGACGTAAAACACTGTCACCTGTGGATTGAGATGCAGACAAGGTCCGGAAAAACAATGATAATCGGCGGTGACGCCGACGGCTGTTTTCAGTCTCTCCATTGTCGTCCAATTGCATTTTTTCTTTTCCGGGATATCAGAGTGTTGTACACTCTTCCTCGAAAATCACTAATATCAACACCGTCGCCGGTAGGTCTATGAATTCCAAACGCTGCCGTCGTAAGCTCGACCTTTTCTCCGTGCTTTTGATCCTGGTCGCATTGGGGATGTCTGCCACCCTCGCCTACCAAATCAATGTTTACTATGGTGCGGACCAGGAACCCATCGCCAAGCAAGCCCCAACCTCGGATGGCGTAGGCGGATAAGTTCCGGTCTTCAGTCACCTGGATATTTTTCAATCGTCGGGATCCTCGGGATTCCGACGAGCTTGCACTCCTGATTTCGTTCAGTGACTGCTGCTTCGGGTCGGGTGCTTTTGCAGTCCAGCCGGTCAAGGCTCTTCCCGTCTCCCGCCATAGATCCCATCGGAAATGACGAATAAGCTGCGCATCGCCGTCATTGGAGTCGGCTACCTCGGTCGCTTCCACGCCCTGATTTACTCCCAAATGCCGGACGTCGAGCTGGTGGGCGTTGTGGACCCGGACGCCGCTCGCGCACAAGCGGTCGCGGCCGAGGCGCGCTGCCCTGCTTACACGAACGCAACGCAGCTTCCCGGGCCGCTGGATGCCGTGAGTATCGTCGCCCCCACGACCGTTCACCTGGACGTGGCGGCACCCTTCCTTCGCCGCGGGACCCACATGATGCTGGAGAAACCGATCGCCGCTTCGCATGAGGAAGGCGCGGAGATCGTGCGTCTGGCAGAACAGTCGGGAGCGATCCTGCAGATCGGCCACCTCGAGCGATTCAACGCTGGCATCATGGCGCTGGCCCAGAGAATTTCCGCGCCCCGATACCTGGAAGCCCAACGCATGGGAGGATTCACCGAGCGCGCGACAGACGTGGATGTCGTCTCCGACCTCATGATCCACGACATCGACATTATCCTGTCCCTAATGGACTCGCCGATCCGACAGATCGCAGCGGTGGGTACACCCGTGCTGACGAAGCACATCGACATTGCAAGCGCTCGCCTCGAGTTTGCCGACGGAGCCGTGGCAAACGTGGTCGCAAGCCGAGTCTCGGACAGGAAGACGCGCAGAATCCGCGTGTTTCAGCCTAGCGGTTATCTTTCCCTGGATTTCGTCACCCAAACGATAGACTTCGCCTTTCCCAAGGCGGTTCCAGGCTCGAGCCGACCTGAGATCGTTCGTGATCGCATCGAGGTCGAGCCCGTCAAGCCTCTAGACCGGGAGCTCGAAGCATTCGTCGAATGCGTTCGAACGTCCCGCCGCCCTCTCGTCGACGGCAGGGTAGGACTCGAAGCCCTGGACGTAGCCCTCGAAGTGCAATCGAGTATTCTCGACTCGGGGAAGTCGAACGCGGTCTAATGGTCGCTTGAACCGCTGAGTCGTTCCTTATTCGACTGTCTCCACTTCAGCGTGATTGGCGACTGCAGACGTACGTGCCCGACGGCGCGCAAGGGTACGGGCGGATAGTGCCGACACGACGTATACGCCACCTGCCAGCAGGATAATGGTGGGACCAGTGGGTAGATCGGGTCCGTACGATAGTGCCAGCCCGAGCGTGCTCACCAGCATCCCAATTACCGTTGCGACCAGCATCATGGCGCCCAATGAATGGACATAGTGCGCGGCAACCGCGGCCGGAAGCGTCAGGAGTGCAAGTACGAGGATGAGGCCCACCACCTGGATCAGGAGCACGACGGTGACAGCGACCAGCACGAGCAGCAGCAGATAGAAGAAGGTCACCGGGATACCACGAAGCCGCGCGTGCTCCTCATCGAAGGCGACGGCGAGAAACTGGCGGTGATAGGCACCGACGATCGTCACCAGGAGGACGTCCAAGGCAGCCATGAACCATAAACTCTCGTCCGGAACCAGTAGGATGTTTCCAAACAGATAGCTCAGAAGGTCCGTCTGATACCCGGGCGTCTTGGCGATGAACAGGATGCCCAGCGCCATTCCGATTGCCCATAAGGCCCCGATCAAGGTGTCCTCTTGCGCTCGCCAGATGATCCGGACCCAGCCGATCAACAGGGCCGCGGCAACAGCAGCCGCGAGCGCCCCGGCCAAGGGATCGAACCCGAAGTAGAGCGCCGCCCCCATCCCACCAAGTACGGAGTGAGCGATGCCTCCAGCGAGAAAGGCGATGCGCTTGACCACGACATAGGTCCCCATCAACCCACAGCCGACACTCGCCAGCAGCCCTGCGATCAGAGCCGATTGCAGGAAGCCGTGCTCGAGAAGGGCAGCGAGGAACTCGCTCATGATGATAGAAAATCTCTGCTCTCTGTTTGCTCAACGAGTAAATCCGGTCGGTTCGGCCTCTCTCTTCGACCGTACCCGGGAATCGAAAGAATCCGTCGCCCTAAGCAGCAACGATAAGCTGACCGCCGATCACCAGTTGCTTCAGTGCCGATGCGCTACCATGCGCACATGCTCTCCATAGAGCCGCTGTATGACCTGACCGTCGATTGCGTCAGTGCGATGGCAGACGAGGGTGCGGTTCACGCAGGCGACACGGGTGACGTAACTGGAGATAAAGCCCACGTCGTGTGAGACGACCAGGATCGTCATACGCCTGTTCAACCGCTCGAGCAGATCGAAGATATCACTCTCGAGGCGCAAATCGATGTTCGCCGTCGGCTCATCGAGAATCAGCACCTCGGGCTCGGAGACCAAGGCCCGCGCCAGCAGCACCCGCTGCAGCTGTCCGCCGGATAGGCTGCCGATCCGCCGGACGGCCAGGTCCGCCGCTTCGACCTCATCCAAGGCATTGTGCGCGGCCTGCCGATCGGCCTTCGTATATCCACCCGGCATCAAGGCCTCGAGCCAACCCGTCCGCGATCGACGTCCGATCCTTCCGAGCAGAACCGCTTGTTCCACACTGATCGGGAAGTCGCGAGGAAAGCTCGGATACTGCGGCACATATCCAATCCTCCGCGTCGCCTCATGCGGACGTTGTCCCAACAGCAAGATACGGCCGGACTGCGGATCCAGTAGTCCCAGGATCAGCTTGAGTAGGGTGCTCTTCCCACCGGCGTTCGGACCGACAACGCCGAGAAACTCGCCCGCTTCAACCTCGAGGCTCACACCTTCCAGAACAGCCGCGGCCCCATACGAAAAGCTCAGCTCCCGGACCTCGATAACGGATCGCGGCGACCTCACCCTAGAACGGCCTCGGGGTTCTTTCACATCTGACTTCTGACGACATGATCTCGGAATGTTATCCCATTATGCGCCTATCGTGAGCCCTTTCCCGATAGTCGATCCAGAATCCCGAATAGGGCTTGGTTAATGCGTTCGTAGTCCTCGTCCGCCGCCGAGAGCATACGCTCTGCGTTCTGGACATAGGATCCAGGCGTTATCTCGTCCGAGCAGTTGGAAACCAGGTCCGCGACGCTTGCCGGTGTCGACTCCAGGTGAAACTGCAGCCCGAGGACCCTGCCGTCGTAGAGAAATGCCTGATGCTCGCAGCCGTCACTGCGTGCCAGATGGACCGCGTTTTCCGGAAGATCGAAGGTGTCCCCGTGCCAGTGAAAGACCTCGAGCCGACTCGGTAGAAAGGTGAACGGACCAGACGTCCGGCCCTGCTCGGTCAGCTCGATCGGAAGCCAACCGATCTCTTTGTGCCCATTCCGGTACACGCGAGCCCCTAAGGCGTCGGCGATCAACTGGGCACCGAGACAAACACCGACGACTGTCTTGCCGGCACGAATAGTCTCGTTCACCAACAGTTTCTCCCGCCCGAGCCAGGGGTGATCGATCAGGTCGTGTACGCCCATGGGGCCGCCCATGACGACGAGCCAGTCGAAGCTCCCCTGATCCGGCAGGCCCCGATCTTCGAACAGGTGTGTTGTCTCGATCGAATGCCCCTTGCGGACAGCCCAGTCACCGATACCGGCTGGTCCCTCGAAGGGAACGTGTTGGAGAAACTGAATACGCATGTGAAGGATTCCTCGGCTTTTTCATTCTTTGTGCGTCCGCGGATGATATCCGCTATAGGGGTCGAGAATCTTGCTTGGAATTCGCCACCGTCAGAAAGGGCATCGCGGCCCAATCATCACAAATGATCATCCGAATCGGCCCGATCCGCTTCCTCGAGCCACGCCTGCGCGCGGTACAGACCAATCAAGGTCTTGGCATCAGTGATGGTACCCTCGGAACACCAGTGAAGGGCTTGCTCGAACGGCAACCAGTGGATCTCTATGACCTCGTGAGTCTCGTGCTCCTTTGCAGTGCTGCGCAAACCGCGGGCCAAATAGAGGTGAATGACCTCCGCTAAGATACCTGGTGAGCTGTGCATTGAGCCGAGATCCTCCCAATCCGCTGCCTCCACGCCGGCCTCCTCTTCAAGCTCGCGCTGCGCTGTGCGGAAAGGCGTCTCTCCGGGATCCAACTTCCCCGCAGGTAGCTCCCAAAGCCAACCACCGGCCGCGTGCCGATATTGGTGCAACAGGCAAACCTGACCTCGTGCATCCAGGGCCACCGCGGCCGCGCCGCCCGGGTGTCTGACGATCTCGAGGTCCGCCGTCTCACCGTTCGGAAGCTTCACGGTTTCCAATCCCAAATCGACGATCTTGCCCCTATAAATGGTGCGTCGCTGCAGCTCGCTGTCTTCTTTCACCTTTTCCCCCTTATCGCATGGAAGCCCGTTGGAACCGACTTTAAACTATACCGTCCGCGATCAGACGCGGCTCAGATTCTCGATGAAGGAAGAAAGCACTTGTCACACGAAGACCTGGAAATCGCTTCCACATTCGGCGCCTATTTCGCGCTTGTGCTCGTCATCGGCTGGTATGCCTTCCGTCGTACGGCGAACCTGTCGGACTTCATCCTCGGCGGGCGGCAGCTCGGAAGCGGCACCGCGGCTTTGAGCGCAAGCGCCTCGGACATGAGCGGTTGGTTGCTGCTGGGCCTACCGGGGTTCGCCTATGCAGCTGGGCTCGAATCCCTGTGGCTCGCGGGAGGCTTGTTGCTCGGCACCTGGATCAACTGGCGTCTACTGGCCAAACGGCTGCGCATCTTCAGCGAGGTTTACGGCGACGCCCTTACCCTACCCGAGTACTTCGCCAACCGCTTCGGTGACGACAGCGGCTGGCTACGCGGAATCAGTGCCTTCTTCATCCTGTTTTTTTTTCTTATTTACACCGGCTCCGGGCTGGTAGCGGGGGGCAAACTGTTCGAATCCGTGTTCGGCCTACCCTACATATGGGCTGTTTCCGCCGGTGCCTTCGCGATCCTGCTCTACACCGCCGTCGGCGGATTTCTCGCCGTATCCTGGACCGATGTGCTGCAAGGCCTACTGATGGCCGCCGCTCTTGTCGCCGTCCCTGCGATCGCCTTCTACGACGAAGGAGGCTTCGGGTCCGGCCTTGCGCGTATCGAAGCCATCAATCCCAACCTACTCGGACTGTTCACCGCATCCGACGGATCTGCTCTGGGTTTCATCGGGACCTTGTCGCTTATGGCCTGGGGTCTCGGCTACTTCGGACAGCCCCACATCCTGGCGCGCTTTCAGGCCATTCGATCCATCGACGACGTCGGACGCGCCCGCCTCATCGCCGTATCCTGGGTTGCCATCACCCTGACCGGTGCCGTTCTCGCCGGTATCGCCGGCACCCTCGTGCTGGAAACGCCACTGGAGACGGAGGACCGGGAGAAGGTCTTCATCGAGCTCGTAAATCTTTTGTTCGACCCGGCGATCGCCGGCATCTGTCTTGCTGCCATCCTTGCGGCGATCATGAGCACCGCGGACTCGCAGCTTCTGGTCTCGTCTTCCACCTTCACCGAGGATCTTTATCGAACACTCCTGCGCCGCGAGGCGGGTCCACGAGAGCTCGTGGCGGTAGGACGGGGGTCGGTAGTGGTGCTGGCAGGCGTAGCCTTTCTAATGGCCTTGGACCCGGAAACGATGATTCTGGACCTGGTTGGCTACGCCTGGGCCGGCTTCGGCGCCGCCTTTGGTCCGGTCATCATCCTGTCCCTCTACTGGCCGCGTATGACGCGCCGCGGGGCGATCGCCGGTGTGCTCGCCGGGGGCATTACGGTGGTTGTCTGGAAACAGCTCGAGGGCGGTCTCTTCGATCTGTACGAGATCGTCCCCGGATTCATACTGTCCCTCGTGGCCATCTGGATCGGATGCTTGACGGATCCGGCACCACGCGCCGGTCTGGAAGCGGGCTTCAAACGCGCGCTCGAGGGTCGAACCGCTATCGGAAAAGCGTGATCATTGGTCCCTGGGAATGGGTGCCGAAAAAGGCGTCCCTCATTGGCGACGCCGTCATCTTTCGTTAACCTTTCGAAAATAAACTAGGCGGGGTCTAATGCCTCTCCCTCACGCGTGGATCAAGTTATGGCAAGCGTTCTTGTCGTCGATGACGAACCAGACATCCGAGAAGTGATTCGATTTGCCCTCGAAGGTGCAGGGTTTCACGTGCACGAGGCAAGCCATGCGGACGAGGCACGCAAGCTTCTGATATCCGAGTGTCCCGATCTGGTGTTGCTCGACTGGATGCTACCCGGGCGTTCCGGTCTCGAGCTTGCCCATCAGCTCAAGCAGAGCGCGGCGACACGTTCTATCCCCATCATCATGGTGAGCGCGAAGGGTGAAGAAGAGGACAGGGTCAAGGGACTCGACACCGGCGCAGACGACTACATCGCCAAACCCTTTTCGCCGCGCGAGATGGTTGCCCGGATCAGGGCGGTGCTGCGGCGGGTCAAGCCCGAAGGGCTGTCCGACCAGATCGAAATCGCCGGCCTCCACATCGACAACGTCAGTCACCGGGTTAGTGCCAACGGCAAGCGGATCGACATCGCCCCAACGGAATACCGACTTCTGCATTTCTTCATGACCCACGCTGACCGGGCATTCAGCCGCTCGCAGCTCCTCGATCAGGTTTGGGGCGACCAGGTCTACGTCGAGGAAAGAACCGTCGATGTCCATGTTCGCCGCCTGCGCAAGGCCCTTGAAGTCACCAAGCACGACTACATGCTGCAGACCGTCCGCGGTGTTGGCTATCGCTTCTCCAACAAGGAATGAGCACTTGGCCCCTTGGTTGCCGGCGAGGAGCTAATTGACACGGACTCGAGCAGGCTGCTACCGGCGACGAGATTCGATCTCGAGATCCTGCGCCAACGCGCTATCGCAAGTACCATTTCGGATCTCACATGCGTAACACCCTGTCGTTCGAGGTCTATTTTCTCCTCGCACTGCTGACTGCGGCGTTGCTCCTGGTACAGCTCGGCCTCGTCCCCACGCTGGCCCTGCTTCTAACGCTCCTGCCCTACCTCGCGCGCAACCTCTACTATCTAGTTCGGCTCACGCTTCTCATCCGACGGCGTCACCGGATGGCTCCACCCTTTCCGCGAGGTCTCTGGGGAGAAATATACCGTTCCGTTGCCCAATATCAGCAGCGCGGGCGCAAACGCCGAAAGCGCCAGACCCGATTTATCCGGCGCTTCCGCGAAGCAGCGATCTCGGTTCCCGATGCTTTGGTCATTCTCGATAAGCGTCAATGCATCGAATGGGCGAACCCGGCGGCATTGGAGCTCATGAACGTAAACTGGCCACGAGACGGCGGCAAACGCCTCACGGAGATTTTAAATCACAATCAGTTGGAGGAGCGCATCAGCGCCGGCGAGTACTCGTCACCGTTGGAGCTGGCACCGGAGCACGACCGGGCCCTCATGCTCTCGGTGCGCATCACGCCCTTTGGCGAACGCAAACGGCAGCGCCTTGTCGTCGGCCGCGACATTACCAAGATCTTTCACCTGAACCTGATTCGCCGCGACTTCGTCACCGATGCCTCGCACGAGCTGCGAACGCCGCTAACTGTGATCGCCGGATTCCTGGAGAACTTGATCGATTCCCCGCTCACTCCTGAAAACCACCGCCGGCCGCTGAGCCTGATGTGGAACCAGACCGAGCGCATGCGTTCAATCGTCGAGGACCTGCTCACCCTCTCGCGTCTAGAGATGGAGGACCGGGTACCGGAATCGGAGGTCATGGACGTGCCGGAGGCGCTGCAACTGATTCTCAACGAGGCAGGTTTGCTGGACAGAGGCGGACATGAGCTGATCAGTGACATCGACCCGGAGCTGCTCCTGAGCGGCAACAGCGTCGAGCTGCACAGCGCCTTCTCGAACCTGGTGTTCAACGCCGTTAAGCACACGCCCGCCGGAAGCCGAATCCGGATCACCTGGCGGGAGGACGAGGACGCACCCCTGTTCGCCGTAGCGGACGGCGGCGAGGGTATTGCTCCGGAGCATGTACCGCGCCTAACCGAACGCTTCTACCGCATCGACAAGGGTCGCTCCCGAGCCTCGGGCGGAACCGGGCTCGGTCTGGCGATCGTCAAGCATGTGCTCAATCGCCACGAAGCACGGCTGACTATCGAGAGCGAGATGGGGCAGGGAAGCACCTTCACCTGCCGCTTTCCCACAGGCGCAGGACTCCATCGGTCAGAGCTTGCCTCCCGGGACCATGAACCGGCGGTTTCCAATTGAGCCGAACGCCGACGGATCAGGCGCTGCCGGTGACCGCCTCCGGAATCTCCAGAGCCTCCTGCGCCGCAAAGGCGAGATTGACGCGGTCGCGAAGCTCTTTTCCCGGTTTGAAGTGGGGAACATGCTTTCCTGCCAGGGCGACGGACTCCCCCGTTTTTGGATTGCGGCCGATACGCGGCGGGCGGTAGTGTAGCGAGAAGCTACCGAAACCGCGTATTTCGATGCGTTCTCCTGAAGCGAGGGCATTGCTCATCTGTTCCAGGAGACACCTGACGGCCAGTTCCACGTCTTTGTACGCCAGGTGTCCTTGCTCGGATGCGAGCAGCTCAATCAGCTCGGATTTCGTCATCATTCTCTTTCCGCAGACAGGGTTCGCCGCCGGCTGGGCCGCAAGCGGCCGGTTCGCTCAGGGGGCTCAGTCCTTTCGGGTCTCTTCCATCTGTTGTTTGAGGATGTCACCGAGGGTTGCGGTACCGACCTGCGTGTCCCGCGAATAACCCTTGATAGCAGCACTCTCCTCGTCCATATCCTTGGCCTTAATGGACAGCGAAAGCGTTCGGTTCTTGCGATCGACCCCGAGAAACTTGGCCTCTATCTCATCGCCGACCTTGAGCACCGCCCGGGCATCCTCGACGCGGTCACGGGAAATCTCCGAGGCACGAAGATAGCCCTCGACACCCTCGGCGAGGGCGACGGTTGCACCCTTGGCATCCACCTCCGTAATCGTGCCGGTGACCACACTGCCTTTCTCATTGACAGCAACGAAAGAGGAAAACGGATCCTTGTCGAGCTGCTTCACGCCCAGGGAGATACGCTCGCGCTCCGGGTCGACCGAGAGCACCACAGTCTCGAGCTCATCACCCTTCTGATAACGGCGCAGGGCTTGCTCGCCTGGCTCGTCCCAGGAAATATCAGACAGGTGCACCAAGCCGTCGATACCACCATCGAGCCCGATGAAGATTCCAAAGTCCGTGATGGACTTGATCTTGCCACTGACGTGATCACCCTTCTTGAAGTTGGTGGCGAACTCATCCCAGGGATTCATCTGGCACTGCTTGATGCCGAGCGAGATGCGGCGGCGCTCCTCGTCGATGTCGAGCACCATCACCTCCACCTCGTCGCCCAGGGTAACGACCTTGCTGGGATGGACGTTCTTGTTGGTCCAATCCATTTCGGAGACATGGACCAAGCCCTCGACACCCTCCTCGATCTCCACGAAGCAACCATAGTCGGCAATGTTGGTAACCTTGCCGAACACCCGCGTGCCTTCGGGATATCGCCGCGAGATATTTACCCAGGGATCCTCTCCCATCTGCTTGAGGCCGAGGGAAACTCTTTGACGTTCGCGGTCGAATTTGAGCACTTTCACCGCAACCTCGTCGCCGATCTCCACCACCTCAGACGGGTGCTTGACGCGCCGCCAGGCCATGTCCGTGATATGCAGCAGCCCGTCGATACCTCCCAGATCGAGAAAAGCGCCGTAGTCGGTGAGATTCTTGACGACGCCCTTGATCTCCATGCCCTCTTCCAGTTGCTCGAGCAGGGCCTCGCGTTCAGCGCTGTACTCCTCTTCCACGACGGCGCGCCTGGATACCACTACATTATTGCGCTTGCGATCCAGCTTGATGACTTTGAACTCCAGCTCTTTGCCTTCCAAATAGCTGGTGTCGCGCACCGGTCGCACGTCCACCAGGGAACCGGGGAGGAAAGCGCGAACGCTACCGAGATCGACCGTGAAGCCACCCTTGACCTTACCGTTGATGAGGCCCTTGACCGTGTCCGCCGCCTCGAATGCCGTCTCGAGCACCTCCCAAGCCGCGTGGCGCTTGGCCTTCTCCCGCGACAGACGGGTGGCACCGGAACCGTCCTCAACAGCGTCGAGCGCAACCTGGACCTCGTCGCCGACCGCGACCTCCAGGCCGCCTTCGGCATCGTAAAACTGGTCCTTTGGGATGACACCCTCCGACTTGAGGCCGGCGTTTACGACCACGGCATCGGAGGTGATCTCTACCACAGTGCCGGTGACGATGGTACCGGGCTGCAGCTGGGTATTGGAGAGACTCTGTTCGAGTAGTTCGGCAAAGCTTTCGGTCATGGGTTTAAGGTTTCCTGACGCGAACGTCATCTTGCCCCTTCCGGGTCAAGGGTCTGGGTTAAAAATACGACCCGTCGTCGATCGACGGGCCGGCAAAAAAATCGGTCGACCGGCTGCGTCGGTACGGTCGCCAGAAACTAAGAAACCGCTGACAAATCAGCGGTTTCCTGCATCGTGAGCACCCATTCCCTAGGCTCTTTGCGATGCTGAGATCAGCCAACCGAATCGGGGAAGACGCCTCCGGCCGCTCCCAAGACCCGGTCTAGCACCTCCTTGATCGAAAGGGAGGTGGTATCTAGCGTAAACGCCCCGCAAGGCGCCTTCAACGGTGCCACGGACCGATTGCGATCACGCTCATCGCGTTCGCGAATCTCCGTGACGATCAGTTGAAGGCTAACATCCAATCCCTTTTCTTTCAACTGTTTATATCGGCGTTGGGCACGCTCCTCAGCGCTGGCGGTAAGAAAGATCTTCAGTGCGGCATCCGGAAAGACGCGGGTTCCCATATCACGCCCGTCGGCGATCAGTCCGGGTGGCTTGGCCGCCTGCCGCTGCCAAGCAAGCAGCACGTCGCGCACCTTGCCATGGGCCGCCACCCGGGAGGCGGCGTTACCTGCCTGCTCCGTACGGATGGCCCCGGTAATGTCGTCGCCGTCCAGGTAAACACGCTTGGCACGAAATTCAACCTTCATCTCTGACGCCAACCGGGCCAGAGCATCGGCTGAATCCAGTTCCACACCTCGGCGTTGCGCGACCAAGCCGAGCGCTCGGTAGAGCACGCCGCTGTCTAAACAATGCCAGCCCAGATGCTGCGCCAAAAGATCGGCAATCGTGCCCTTTCCGGTCCCCGAGGGTCCGTCGATGGTAATGACAGGCGTCATCGCCTTGCCTCCTCGATAGCGAGCCCGATCTCGGCCGCCAGGGCGGCAAAACCGGGAAAGGAGGTGCCCACGTTGGCACAGTTCCGTACCTCGATGGGGGCTCCAGCCCTGAGCCCCGCAACAGCGAAGGCCATCGCGATGCGGTGATCGCCGCCGCTATCGACCGGACCGCCGCCGAACGCGCCTCCTCTGATTCTGATACCGTCGGCACGAGGATCCGCCTCCACACCCAGGACAGCGAGACCATCTGCCATCACCTGGATGCGGTCGCTTTCCTTGACCCGCAGCTCTTGAGCGCCGGTCAGCAAGGTCTCGCCTCGTGCACATGCCGCAGCGATGAACAGGGCCGGAAACTCATCGATCGCCAAAGGGACCTGGTCCTGCGGGATGCGTATACCCTTCAAATCGGCGGCGCGTACGCGCAAATCCGCGACAGGCTCGCCACCGGCATCGCGTCGATTCATGACCTGGATATCCGCACCCATGGCGCGCAGGATGCTCAACACGCCGATACGGGTCGGATTGACACCCACATGCTCCAGGGTCAGATCCGAACCCGCCGCAATGCTCGCCCCCACCAGAAAAAAGGCAGCCGATGAGATGTCCCCCGGGACATCGAGACGGCAGGCGGACAGCCGTCCACCTCCGGTGATACAGATCCGGGGTCCAGCCCGGCGGACCGGATAAGCAAAGGCAGCGAGCATACGCTCGGTGTGGTCCCGTGTCGGTGCAGGCTCGGCGACACAGGTTTCACCCCGGGCATAAAGGCCGGCCAGCAGCAGGCAGGACTTGACCTGAGCGCTGGCTACGGGCATCGCGTAGTTGATGGGAAGCAGTGATTCGACCGGCTCTATATGCAGCGGTGCGGTACCCTGGTCCGTAGAACCGATACGGGCACCCATCCGCGCCAGAGGCTCGATGATCCGCCGCATCGGCCTGGCTCTCAACGAGGCATCGCCTACGAGCGTCGAGGCGAATCGCTGTCCGGCAAGCAGCCCGGAGAGCAGACGCATGGAGGTTCCGGAGTTGCCCAAGTCCAGGTCTGCGCCCGGAGTCTGCAGGCCATGCATTCCGACCCCGTCTATACGCACGCACCCGGCGTCGGGCCCCTCGATGCCAACACCCATGTCGCGGAAGGCGCCAAGGGTCGCCAGACTATCAGCTCCTTCGAGAAAGCCGGAAATCTCCGTCACCCCATCGGCAATGGCGCCGAGCATTATCCCCCGATGAGAAATGGACTTGTCCCCGGGTACCCGGATACAACCGGTTAGCGCGCCACCTGGCTCCACGTGGAAGCTCAATTCTGAAACCGCGTTCAAGATGTCCGCCCGTTGGGAGATTCCCGGGGTTGATTCAGAGGCGGCGCAGTTTAGCCACCGCCCGCGGGACTGTAAACACTCGGCTTTCTTTTCTCGGATGCAGGATTAGAATGCCGGACAAGCATCACTGTCGAAGCGAGGAGTATCAGATGGAAGAGAAAAATGTGGACGTAGCCATCATCGGCTCCGGAACCGCCGGCCTCAACGCCATGGGACAGGTACGCCGGGCCAAGAAATCCTTCGTGCTCATCAACGGCGGCGAACCGGGCACGACCTGCGCTCGGGTAGGCTGTATGCCGTCGAAGGCCATGATACAGGTCGCGGAGGACTATCACCGCCGAACCCATCTGGGCAAGTACGGTGTCGACGGACACCAGGAGATGACCCTCGACATCAAGGAGGCCATGGAGCACGTCCAGGACCTGCGCGACACCTTCGTCGACCGGGTGCTCGGCAACTCCACCGACAACATGCCCGACGACCTCTTTATCCAGGACTATGCCAGGTTCCTCGAGCCCACCCTGCTGGAGGTCGCAGGAAAGCGCATCCGTGCAGGGCGCGTAGTCATAGCGACGGGCTCTCGTCCACTGGTGCCACAAGCATGGAAAGTGTTCGGCGAGCGGGTGCTCACCACCGACGACATCTTCGAGTTGGAGGATCTGCCGGCGTCGGTTGCCGTCATCGGGCTGGGCACCATCGGCCTGGAGCTGGGCCAGAGCCTGCACCGGCTCGGCGTGGCCGTCACGGGCTTCGACCAGCTTACGACCATCGCCGGTGTGCAGGATCCGGAGGTGGCGGCCTGCGCCATCGAGCTGATGGGCAAGGAGTTTCCAATCCACCTCGGACAAGCCGCGGAGATCGCGGAGGAGGGAGACAAGCTGCGCGTCACCGCCGGCGACAAGAGCGTACTGGTAGATCGAGTCCTATGCAGCATCGGCCGCGTCCCGAACGTCGAGAATCTCGGGCTGGAAAACCTGGGTGTAGAGCTGGACACCCGCGGAATTCCGGCCTACGACCGCAACAGCATGCAGGTCGGCGACCTGCCGATCTTCATCGCCGGCGATGTCGACGGCGAGCGTCCGATCCTCCACGAGGCCGGCGACGAAGGCAAGATCGCCGGCTACAACGCCGCCCGGGATGAAATCGCCTCCTTCCGCCGCAAGGTACCGCTCTTCATCAACTTCTGCGATCCGAACATCTGCGCAATAGGCATACGCTGGGACGAGCTGGACCAAGAGACAACGGCCATCGGCCAGATCAAGTTCGCGCCCGTCGGTCGAGCCCTGATCATGGGCAAGAACAGGGGCGTACTGCGCGTCTATGCCGATAAGCGCAACGGCGTCATCCTGGGCTCTGAAATGATCGCGCCCAAAGGGGAGAATCTGGCCCACCTGCTGTGCTGGTGCATCGAACAGGGTCTGACGGTGGGGAGGCTACTGCGCATGCCCTTCTACCATCCGGTCATCGAGGAGGCCCTGCAGGCCGCCCTCTACGACCTCTACAGCAAGGTCGAGACCAAGAACGAAGGCCTGACAGAGCTCGAACGTATTTGAGCGCACGGGTTTGGCTGAGCCAGGGCTCGGGGCATGTGCTTCCCAGCTACCAGGCTCCTCGACCAGCCGAGTGTCGGCTTGGTTGCTGGTAGCAGCCGGAATAGACACAACCGCATACGCCGAGACATTGGGACTCCCCACAAGTAATGCGTCCTTGTTGGCATATTCTTCTAAGCGTACTCACACCACGTCCCGCATATGCACCAGGCCACGTTTCGTGATCCACCGAGGTCGTCCTCACCTGTGTCTTAGGCTATGCTAGCCCATGTAATATAGAGTCGCGTTTGGTGACGGAGGGGCTCACTGGTCCGGAAGGCGTCTTTAGCGAATTAGATTTAGAATGCTGCCAGATACAGGATGACATCGGATCGGTATTTCTAACAGGTACTGTAGTGCGAAGCTTCGGGCTCAGCGTGGCACGCTGTCGAGGCGCCATGCGGAGACGCGCGGAACAGATTGCGGCAGTTGCGGTGCGATATCTAACGAACCGATGTATCGATTAGCTTTGACCGAGTACCCCACGACGGCTTTGCGGTCGTTTTTTTCGCCACCTGATCGTTGCGGATCGGCGGGGGTTGTTTGGCTGGCTCAAAAGGAACAAGCCTGTGTCCCAGGCATTCCCTGTGAATCCGAATGGCCGACTTGCCCTAAAGAAAGCCTACGGTGTTCGTCACACCGTACATCGGCAAACAACAAAGCCTTGAGGAGTCCACGGCCAGAGGCTGGTGGCTTACCTGTCGCGAGTTATCTCCAAAGGTAACGATTAATGCTAAAAGTAAAATATCCGCGAATCACAAACGAATGGACTTCGCTGAAAAAGAAAAATCCATCATTGGCACAAGTAGTATGGGATCTGCAGGTTTTTGTCAAAGACAGCTTTAAAAAGGATGTCATCATCACACATCTCTTTCGAACGCAGAAGCAACAAGAACTCTTCTATGGGAAGGGAACCAAGCGGAAAAGCCCGCACCAATATTGGGGTGCTGTCGATATTCGCGACTCGATCTACACTTCCGATGAAATTGCTTATCTGAAGGAATTCCTGAAGGCATATGACAACTACAATAATTACCGTCTCATGAAAGCCAGCATGTCGCGCACAGTACTAAGGCATAACATTGGTCATGGAATGCATTTCCACATCCAATTTTACAACAAAAAAGGGCAGATTCCGCCGAGACAGATATTCTTTACAGAGGGAACGACAATCGTCGCTTGAAATGAAAGCAAACGAGGCGGCCCAGGACGCAACAAAAGCACCGCCCGGCAACCTCGACCGGAGCGAACAGATGCGCTCGCTGTCAACCAGAACGCCCGCTTGTTCGTTCGTGACGATTCCAACCGGTTTCCGTTTCTCCACGTAGGCTCGCGCGGGTCGCAGTAGTGTCGCCGTCTTTCCCGCTCCGAGAAACCCGCCAACGATGCGAAAGGAGACAGGTCGAGCGAACTGCGTTGCATTTAACCCCATGCGGCTCAGCCTAACGGTGTTTCCGCACGGCCCAACCCACCCTCATGCGACACCCACCGGAATGACAGGCGATGTGCACCGGAATTCCTCTCATTTAAACCAACCGGAGACCTTCTTGACCAGGTAATCGACACGATCCGAATCCATCGTCACGCCAACCTCGATCCGACGGTCAGGTCCCGTGGTGTTGAAATCGAAGTAGTAAAACGCGTGGCCGGGGGAATCGCTGCAGGTGAGGGTCGTCAAGTGGCCTGCATTGCACAATTGGCGCTGTGCCTCGCTCATAATGAAGGCCTTCGCCGCTCCGGCAGCGGTTCCCGTAAGATTCAGATGAACCTGCAAATCGCTGTTGTGGGATCGCATCAGGGCTGCTTGATGCTGGGAGTTGATGGCATCGAGGATTGCGGACGTTACGGCCTTGGAAGCATCGAATGGCTCCTGCTCGGCATCGGGGGTAGGGTTAGGATCCGGCATCGGAGTATCCTCCATCGAATACTTGCATGTTTCTAGATCTTAGTCGCTGCGAGCAAAATTTACAGGTTCCCGAAGTGTAGTTTGCAAATCGAAGAAGCGATCCCGCAACCTTCTCTCGTGCAAGGGCGTAAGCTTGCGGGATTCGTCGGTTTTCTCCCACATTTTTGTTAACCCTAGCTGGTTACCGTCTTGAAACCTGTCAAGCCGGCGGATCCAGGTTGACAGGAGCTGGAGTTTGCTCCCACACTTCTATCGAAGCTTCGCCTCAGGTCTAAAGAATCATGCTCGGAGCGATTTTTCTACGAGAGCCTGTAAACGGTATTTCTCCGGCATCGTTTTCAGCATGGGGCGCATTCATTGGTCTCAACCTGGTCCTATTTTTCAGTACCGGTTACGTGGAGGCCACCACGCTCATCGCCGACGGAGAAGATGCAAGCGTGATTTTGTCGGAACGGAAAGAAGCT
>JAJDOL010000145.1 GCA_022340195.1 Chromatiaceae bacterium | reverse complement strand
CCGTTGAAGCAGGATAAGGTCATACGCGACCGTTTGCGGCGAGAGTCAGAGAATTCCACCGGCCACTTCGGACGGCCAATGCAATGCACGGTCTCGACCAGCTCGACCCGTCCCGTACCGACGGCGCCCATGATGCCCCTGAACCTACCCTCGCTTGGATTCAGTTTGTTGCACGAAGCAGGGTGAAATCGCGTGCGGGCAGCAGCGTCAGGGATTCGCTTCCCTCCGCGCTGTCGCGCCCCGTCTTGGACAGCCAGTCGGAAGCCGTTTCATGATAGGTGTGGTCGGGTCGAAACGCGGCCACCAAGAGGTTCAGGTCGGGCGTCATTCGTCGGCGGCGTCCAAGAGCGACTGGAGCCACCGCCTTTTCCTGCCTTCGGCTCGGAGCGCTGCTTCGCAAGCCTCACCGGCGGGATTCGTGCGCGGCAGGAGCGAACCGGGAAGCAGAGCTTCCCATGCGCCGGTCACCGAGAAGAGCTTCGTGGCCAGGAAATCGCGCGGTAGCGCCGAAAACCAGCCACCGTACGCTGGCGCCGCCGTAGCTTGCCGGTCCTCCGATACTGCGCCACCAGCCGAGTTATGCTCTGGCGTGAGTAGCCGCTAACCCGCTCCAGGTAGCGCAGCACCAATCCGCGCCCTCGCCGGGGGAGCGAACGATACTTCAATCGCCTCAGCGTCTGTTCGATCCACCGGTAGCGCGCATCCTTGCCTTCGATGGAAAACTCGATCCCAGTGGTCCCTGCCAAGAAGGCACGGACATCGTCCAGGGTTCTGATCTTCTTGTCGTTCATGTACGTCACCATGGGTGACCATCATGAACAGATACTCCCGCTCCAGACTCAATTCACCTTGGAATCGAGCCCTCTCCCCAGACTCATTTCATGTTGGACAAGGCTGTAAGGATCGTAGCGCCTCGCGTCCGTGGCCGCGAGCGGCTGCATGCCCCGCGTCGAGAGAAACGCCTACGCGTCTGGATTTGCCTTTACCAACATGCCATCGAATCTGTCTTGGCTCGCGGCCTGGATTGCCGCGTCGATCAAGCGGCTGCCGATACCGGTGTGATGCAGCGTGGGGACGCCATCCGCGGCTCGTGCGACAGGTGTGGCAAGAACCAGAATGAGCTCAAAAAGCTGAATCATGCTGTAACCATTGTCGACGCCTATGACTGCTCCCGGGGCTCAGTACTTCACCGAGCAACCGTAGGGTCGCGTGACCGGGGCCAAGATCGGCTTGCCCGCAGCAAGGTCCGCCATTGCCTGGCGCACGTAGTTCCGAGCCCCGGGGATGTCGGCCTGGTTGGAGCTCGGCTTGTCGTCGATACCTCCCATGTAGACCAGGATCCCCTGCTCGTCGATGATGAACATGTGCGGGGTGGTCTTGGCGCCGTAGGCCCTGCCCATCGTCGCTGTTGTGTCCAAGAGGACGGCGCTCGGAGCGGCATCGCGTGACGCAGTGAGCGCATCCGCTTGCTTGGCGTCGACATGGCCCTGTTTGCCGGGCGCCGAGCTGATCACGGACAACCAAAGGTAGCCTTTGGCGGTCGCCTCCTTCTGCAATGCCTGCATATTGCCGCTCCCGTAGTGCTTCTTGACGTACGGGCAGTCGTGGTTGGTCCACTCCAGGATGACCTTGTTGCCGGCAAGCGCGGCGAGGCTCCACATCTTGCCGGAAGTATCTGTTGCAGTGAAGTCGGGGGCGGGCGAGCCGATTTTCGGAGTGGCCTGCGCGGAGCATGCGATCACCAGAGTACCGAGTATCGAGGCAAAAAGAGCACGGAAAGCAAAAGACAGACTCATCGGGTATTTCCTGTCAGTGGTTGGAAGACACGACCGGGACGGCAGAGCCGGCAGCAGATACACCAGGCGCAGATACTGTCGAGCGAACGATCTGCTCGGTCAGTATTTGCGGCAGCAAAACCGGATCGGCGCCGCTCGGATAGAAGACATAGAGGGGCACGCCGGTGCGCCCGAAGCTGTTCAGAAACGCGGTGATTTCCGGGTCGCGACGCGTCCAGTCTCCTTTGAGGTAGAGGACATCCCGCGCGGTGAACGCCGCAGCAACCGCGTCGGACGACAACGCTACGCGCTCGTTGACCAAACAGGTGATACACCAGGCTGCGGTCATATTGACGAAGACCGGCCGGGCGGCGGCACGCGCCGTTGCAAGGCGGTCAGCCGAGTAGACCCGGGGCTGGAGACCGCCAACCGTAGCGTCCGGCGTTTCGGGAGGGCCAACGGAAACGGTCTGGATGGAGACACCGAGCGCAAGCGCTGCGATCACCCCGATGCCCAAGCTTGCAGCCGCGAGGCGCGGCCGGGCAACAAGACGCTCGCGAAGCCAGAGCGCGAAGGCCAGCAGCACCATTCCGGCCAGCACAAGACCCACGCCGTCCGCTCCGGTCTGGATACCTAGCACCCATACGAGCCAGGCCGCTGTTGCGAACATCGGGAAGGCGAAGCCTTGCTTGAGCGTCTCCATCCAGCGGCCCGGCTTTGGCAGGCGCCGCGCCAGCCCTGGAATCAGCGAGAGCGCCAGGAAGGGTAGCGCCAGCCCCAGGCCCAATGCGAGCATGATCGCGAGCGCGGGCGGCCACGGCAGGGTGACGGCATAACCGAGGGCCGCGCCCATGAAGGGTGCCGTACAAGGTGCGGCGACCAGCGCAGCCAGGGCACCGGTCGCGAATGCGCCGCCGGCACCGCTGCCCATCCAGCCGCCGCCTACTCGCGTCAGCCGATCGCCGAGATTCGCGGCCCCGGACAAGCTCAACCCCAACACGAAGAACAGGTAGGCCATCAGGGCGACGAAAGCTGGTGACTGCAGCTGAAACCCCCAGCCGACCGCGGTACCGCCGGCGCGCAGCGACAGCAGCAGGATACCGAGCGCGGCGAAGAAACCGAGCACGCCGCCGGTGTAGGCCAGGCCGTGGGCAATGCGCGCACGGGCATTCGCTCCGCCTTGCGCGGAGAGACTCAGAGCCTTGATCGCCAGCACTGGGAAGACGCAGGGCATGAGGTTCAGAATGAGCCCGCCGAGCAGGGCGAACGCGAGAGCGACAGGAAAAGTCAGCGGGGTTTCGGGCGCTCGAGAGTGACCCGACTGCACAGCCCGAGTCACGGCAAGCTCGAGCGCGGCATTCTGCTCGTCGCGAGCGATTACGAGTAGACCATCGGGACGCGCCGAAGCGGCATTCGATCCCGGCGGCAAGCGGAGCCGCAGTCGCCCGTCGGACACCTCCATGGGTTGCTGCGCCGCGTGCTCGATCAGTCCCCACTCGCCAGCGAAAAAGTATGCCTCATCCGGCGGGAATGGCAGCGCTGCGAGGTCGACGGACAGGACGAGCTCGGTGCCGGCGCCATCAAGGGTTGCCGCAACAGGCTCGGCGAATGGCAGTCGACGCTCCAGCGCGGTAAAAATGTCCGTTGCGTCGGGATCGACCGGACCGGTCTCGGCTGCCGTCGCGAGCGCCAGCCCCAGTGTTGCCTGCTCCGGAATGCACTCCTCTTTGCAGACCAACCAGTCGACATCGGCACGAATCGCTATCGGCTCGCCGGTCGGCCAGTCCGCCGGAATGGAAAGCGGGATGCGGTGCAGCGCTTGGCCCGAATAGCCGTAGTTGGCAAGCGGGCCCACCGGGATGCGTTCCGGGACTGGCCACTCGATTGTCCCCGCCGTTACTCCGGGGGGCAGCATCCACTCGATGCGCGGTGCTTCGCCCGAGTCGCCCGGATTCCGCCAGTAGGTGTGCCAGCCAGGACGGATATCGAGCACCAGCGCCAGATCGATTATGTCACCCGGTGCGACCTCTGTGTGCTGCGCGACGAGTCGGGCCGTGACGTGCTCGGTGGAGACAGGATTCCCGGACAGGGTTCCCGCGCACAGCAGCAGCCAGCAGACCAGCAGTGTCCTGCGAATCGCCCCGTATTGTCTTGCGACCGGCCAGCCCATTGTGTTCTCCCCCTGTGACGCGGCTTTGGACCCTAATCCGTGATGGCGGTTCGGTTCGGTGCAATTTCCCCAGAGTTACTGGCGTAGTGTGGTTGCACAGAGACGGTTAGGAAACCCGCGGCGCGAGAGTTGACACAGAATGACGGATTCTTTTTCAGCTTCAGCGCCCCTGTCATTGCCGGGAGCCGCTCCCGATGGAGGACGATCCGTCCTCTCCACTCTTGTCTCGGATGTAACGAAACGTCGAAGTCGCCGTTACGGCTCTTCAACGAAGCGTTACTCGGCACGGTCCCTACAGGGCCACGATCATGGTGGTGAAAAAGCACCTATCGAATTGTTTACTAATCAGAAACCTCCTGATAGTAAAACCTGGCACGGTCTCTGCTAAATGGAAAACGAGCGCCGGAATCGGCGCCCTTACTCAAAACCCAACCTCCAGGAGATAAACCATGAAGACCATCATCACCGCCGCCGCCGTCCTGTTTGCCGCCAATGTCAGCGCCGCCGACATCTACCACGGCCTGGGCGAGGGCAACTCGGATCTGTCCACACAGCGCGTGAGCGCCGCAGACTTCGTCGGTGTGCAGCCGAGCGTCGGCGACAGCGTTGACCGCTATCACGGCTGGGCCGAGGGTAACCCGGATCTGTTCAAAGCCAATCGTAGCGGCACCACGAATTCCACCGGCAACCCCGACATCTACATGGGCCTTGGCGGAAACCCTGATCTGCAGTTCTGAGAGGTAGGGTGAAATCGGGGGCGGGAATCGACCCGCCCCCGCGTGCTGATTAAGCCGTTCCGAACCTCTCCAATTGCCCTGCTCGTGAAACGGTCAAACTGTTGCACCGACTTGCTACGACGGGACGGCCTGCGTTCCGATCGAGCTGAACGCCTCGAGGGCCCGTTCCCGTGAAGCCTCGAGATCGACCATCGGATGCGGATAGTCCGATCCGAGTGCTATGCCGGCCTCGGTGAGCACAGCTTCCGAGGCTTGCCAAGGGCTGTGCAGGAACCTGTCGGGGAGCCCGGAAATTTCCGGAACGAAGCGCCGCACGTAATCGCCGTCAGGGTCGAATTTCTGTCCCTGGGTTACCGGATTGAAGATGCGAAAGTAGGGGGCGGCATCGGCGCCGCAACCCGCGATCCACTGCCAGCCGGCGCTGTTGTTGGCGAGATCGGCGTCAACCAGCGTGTTCCAGAACCAAACTTCACCATGATGCCAGTGCAGGAGCAGGTTTTTGACCAGGAAAGAGCCGACGATCATACGCACCCGGTTGTGCATGTAACCGGTTTGCCACAGCTCCCGCATACCGGCATCGACGATGGGGTAACCCGTCTGTCCGCGTTGCCAGCGTCTTAGGGACGCGGGATCGTCCCGCCACGGAAAACGATCGAATTTCTCTTGCAGATTGTCCTGCGGCAGGGTGGGCCAGTGGTAGAGCAGATAGTTGGAGAATTCGCGCCAGCCGAGCTCGCTCAGGAAGTGGTCGATATCTCTCTCGAGTCCGCCGACTGCCTTCAAGGCGTTCGCCGCGTGCCAGACCTGTTGCGGCGAGATCTCGCCGAAGTGCAGGTGTGGCGACAGTCGCGAGACATTCTCTAAATCCGGGCGATTGCGGCC
>JAJDOL010000118.1 GCA_022340195.1 Chromatiaceae bacterium | reverse complement strand
GCTTCCAGCTTCCCGGGAATCATGAAAGCGATCTATACCCCGCTGCGCCAATTCGCCAGCTCGGATATCGCCGTCGTCGCAAGCCTTCTCGAATTCCTCTGCCGCCTCTCCGAGCTGACGCGCCGCACAGAGCGGTTGCGCATTCTGGCCATGCATGGGGAGGAGATCTGGGACCGGATCCGCAGGCAACCCGTATCGGACTACGACCTGCGCGACATACACCGGCGCTACTTGAAGCTACGGCTATTTTGCCCCCAATAGCAGCCAAAGAATCAGCCCGAGAACTGGCAGCAGGAGGATCACCACCACCCAGAGCACCTTAACGCCGGTTTCGGCACCGCTTTGCACAATTCGCACGATGGCCCAAACATCCAATATCAGGATGATGAGACCTAACAATCCACCGACTTCAACGCCCATGATTTTTCTCCAATCTTTGTTCCGTACGTTCGCGCATCGCTATCTGCTTCTGCTTCCCGACCGCCTCGTCGTGTTCCCGGTCCGCCTCCTTGCGGCGCTGCTCGAGGCCCTGAATGGCTTCGGCCCGACCATAGACGATGAGGGTCTCGCCGACGCCCAGCCGGCTGTCCCCGGCCGGCGTTCCGAACCATTCCCCTTCCTCTGAGGCGATCCCGAGGACCAAGACACCCTCCTTCTGCGGCCGAGCCTCCGCCAGGGTACGCCCATCGAGCCAGCTCCCGGGCTCGATCCCGAGCTCGGCGATCCGATAGTCTCCACCGAGCCGTAACAGGCTGTCGTAGTCGCGCGCCTGAAGCTCGGTATAGCGGTCCAACATCCATCCCACGACGCGCGAGACAAACCTGTCGAACAGCTTGCTGCTGGCCAGCGCCCAGAGCACGAGCAATCCGGCGACCAGAAGGGGGATCTTGATTTGCAGGCCGAAGCCAGCCTCACCCTGGCGCACGAAGGTCAGGATGAGCGACGAGACCGCGGTAACGATACCGGCGTTTCCGAGAAGCATCAGGATCAGCACGATGCGCCTGCGCACCGGGTGGCGCACGACCTGCTCGGACTCGGTGGTCGTGAAGCCGGCACCAGAGAACGCCGACCTTGCCTGGAAACGCGCCGCCTGCCGCGCCATGCCCGTGTGCGTCAGGGCCACGGCCGCAATGCGGGTGACCATAATGGACAAGGTAACCACGACCAGGAGAGACAGGACGGCGATCATTCGGCGATTTCCTCCCGATTCACGCGTGCCTCCTCCGGCGGGTGCGGGTCTTCTTGTCGAACTGCTTGCTTGTCGATAACGCAGTCTCCGTGCCATCGCCGGAGACAAGCTTGCACGTGGGTCCAAGCGTCGTACGCACATCCCGGGCCGGCTCTCGGCGCCTCGTGTTTTCACGCCTGCGGGTCATTTCCACCGCCATAGGTGCATTTGCACCGCGGCGAGGTGGCCGAAGCAAAGACGGCGCGCCGAGCGCTCCGCCCCACAGCACCGTCGCACTGCGACTTTTGTCCGCAGAATGGCACCTCGCTTGCTTAGGTGGAAACTAGTCCTCGAAATCGGCAGGGATAGGTGATTCCCGAGGAAAGATGCATCGAATTAAGGAGAAACCAGCATGCCGAAAGTCACATTACCTTCAACCTGGATAAGTGACATCGAGGCCGCCCGCGATCGAGCAGTGATCAAGGCCCGGGCCATTTTATCCGACCCTGTCGTGCTCGGCTGGCGGGACAATCGCACCGACGCCGTCGCACCGGACATGCCCGATGCCAAACTGGAGCGGCGGCGGGAGCACGCAATGGCCAACAGCGGCGAGCTGGATATCGACGTCGGTAGCGACTATCACTTCGTTATCGGGGAGGCGGCGGACTTCGAGGCGTCCCGGTCGCGGTTTACCGAAGTCAAAAGCGCCGACGGAAGCGCCTATTTGTGCGCCTCCGATGCCTGCACAGATGAGGACCGCAAGCGCAATGGCGAGGAACTCGGCAACAACCGATGATGCACGACCGCGATAAGCCCAATTGGCGCAAGCGCCTGCGGCGTTGCACCCTACCGGGACCCTGTAGGGTGCAACGCGAAGCGGTTCCGCCATTCCAGCTTTACCGGCGTTGCGGGTGAACAACATGAGCCGAAGTTCCGAGCACGACGCCCATCGCCAGAGGAGCGCCAGCCGGCAGGGCACGGCACAAGACCACCAACCGTCGCAGCACGAAGGCCACGATCACGAGGCCATGATTGCGGACTTCCGGCGCCGCTTATGGGTCTCCCGGCGCTCACCCTGCCGATTCTGCTGCTCTCGCCCCTGATCCAGTCCTTCCTGGGGATCGAAGGCGCCCTCGCCTTCCGCGGGGACCGCTACCTCCTGCTCGCACTCGCGACCACCGTCTACTTCTACGGCGGCTGGCCCTTTCTGAGCGGCTTGGCCTCGGAGTTGCGCGGGGGCGCCCCCGGCATGATGACCTTGATCGCCCTCGCCATCACCGTGGCCTTCGCCTAATCGGCGGCGGTGGTGCTGGGGCTCGAGGGCAAGGTCTTCTTCTGGGAGCTCGCGACCCTGATCGATGTCATGCTCTTCGGTCACTGGGTCGACCTGGGGGTTGCCATCGGCGCCGGAACAGACGTCGCCGTCGAATCGGCGGACATCGTGCTGGTGCGCTCGGATCCGCGCAACGTCGCCGACGTCATGAAGCTCTCACGCGCCACCTACCGCAAGATGATCCAGAACCTCTTGTGGGCGATCGGCTACAACGCCGTGGCCATCCCCCTCGCCGCCGGTGTCGCCTACGGCGTAGGCATCCTGCCGAGCCCCGCAGTCGGGGCCGCACTCATGTCCGTATCAACGGTGGTCGTGGCGATCAACGCCCGGCTGCTGAAACGCTTCCGACCAGGAGAGTGAGCCACCTGTACCGGTAGGGCGCAAAACGGCGACAGCCACAAGAGAGGAATGCAGATAAATGGGCAAGAAACCGAATCCGACAGGCGCAATGGGAATCGATTTGCGCTCGGTGGATGAGATCGTAGCCGTTGTGCACGAGCTGAAGGACGCGGGCAGCACGGTGTTGTTGATCAGCCACCGTAAAGAAATAGCGTGCGTCGCCGATCGCGACTCACAGCTGTGTGGCGGGCGGCTGATCGTCGCGGGCGAGCCCGCTGCGGTGGCCGAGCACTACCGGCACCACCGCTGCGAAGTCGACATCCGCGTTCTTCTTGAAATCCATCGGGCGCTCCCGCGCAAGGCGTTTCTTCAGCTCTCTCGTCGACAGAGGGTCGTCAATGGCGGACGGCTACCGGGAATGCTTATTCTGCGGCGCCCAGCGCTCCTTGAGCTCATCCAGGCGCTCGCGGCGGGTGATGAGAATCACCTCGTCGCCCGCCTCCAGGGCGGAGATGCTCTCCGGCAGCCTGAGCGCGTCGTCACGATACAAGCAGATGATCCGCGTATCCTGCGGGAGATCCAGCTTTTCGAGCGCTCCGGTATCCTGCTCGTCGATGACGATGTTGAACACCTCCGCATCACCTCTGATCAGCGCGGACATCTCCAGGGACTTTTCCCCGCGCAGCATATCCACCAGGTGGGATGCCACGGCCCGGTTGGGGAACACCGTGCTCTCCAGCCCCAGCTCGTTGCAGATGCGCTGAAACTGGGGATCGGCGATGCTCAGGACGACTCGACCGAAGCCGAGGGAACGGCCGACCAGGCTCGCGATGATGTTGGTCTGCTCGCTCTCCAACATGCAGAAGAGCGCGTCGGTGTTCTCCGGCTCGGCGTCGCGCAGGACCTCCGGCTCCGTTCCATCGCCGTGCAGGAACCCCGCGTCGATCCGTTCGGACAGGTCCTCGATACGCTGCTTGTCTTTCTCGATGAAGACCACCTCGTGGCCTCCCTCCAGCAGCATCTCGCCGGTTGTCAGGGACAGTGAGTTGGTACCGATCAAGACTAGTCTCATCGGACGGTGCGCCTCCTTCCGAACCAGGTGGGGGGATAGAGAACGACCAGCAGGGCGATGATCTCGACGCGCCCCAAGAGCATGTCCAGACCAAGAACGACCTTGAGCGCAGGTTCCAGCGCCGGCGCGCTGATGCCAGAGGACAAACCCACGGTACCGGTCGCCGAGACCACCTCGAACAAGGCATCGAGGGGATCGTAGCCGCAGACCAGAAACGGAAACCAGGATGCGGCCACGACGAGTATCCACAGGCCGAGCAGCAGCAGG
>JAJDOL010000084.1 GCA_022340195.1 Chromatiaceae bacterium | reverse complement strand
TTGGTAACCCTGTAGCGCCATTGCGCCCCATTCAGGTCGAAGTCCGCCCATTCAGCCTTGCGCAGCTCGCCGGGACGAACGAACACAAGTGGGGCAAGGCGCAGGGCACAGCGCACAACAAGCGTACCTTTGTATCCGTCGATAGCTCGGAGAACCTCGGCCACCTTGTGCGGTTCAGTAACAGCGGCGAAGTGCTCGCTCTTGACGGGTGGCAATGCACCGCGCAGGTCGCCGGTAGGGTCGCGCTCGGCGCGCCCTGTGGCAACGGCATAACGGAACTCCCATGGCTCGGCGACCAGTTTGGAGCATTCCTGGCGAACCATTCGCGCGCTACTACCTCGAAGCTGTTCGCCGCGCGTTCCTTTTTCGCAGCCTTCCGCGCTTGGCGGTGCTCGCTGGGATCGATCTCGTTGGCCAGGAGCCGACGAGCCTCGTCCCGTCGGTTGCGTGCCTCCTTCAAGGACACATCGGGATAAATGCCGAGGGAGAGACGTTTTTCCTTGCCTTCGACGCGGTATTTTAGCCGCCACCATTTGCGACCTCTGGGGGAGACTCCCGGATACAGCCCGCCGCCGTCGAACATCTTCCCGGCCTTTTCACGGGGCTTGGCGTTGCGGATTGCGGAATCACTCAGAGGCGTGGGGGCAACTCCTGGCTGCGGTGTTCCGCATGCCCCAAGTGTTGCCCCCAGTTGCCCCCGGATGTCAATGGACAACCTGGGACTTGAATAAGCCGAAAACACTAATAACCTGCTGACGTGATAACAGAAAAAGGCCGTCTTCGGACGGCCTTGGATAATGATTTGGTGGAGGCGGCGGGAATCGAACCCGCGTCCGCGAATCCTCTGCCAATAGATCTACATGCTTAGCCCAGCCTATTGTTTTTAACCTTCCGACGCCCGACGGGCAGGGCATTCGGTCGGCGATTCCGAATTGGGTTTTAGCGGATCAGGTCCGGACCCCCGTCACCGCGATCCCATGTGATTTGACCCCTGAAATCCACCGCCCATAGGCAAACAGCGGTCAGAGGCTCGCCGGATTAAGCGGCGAGGGCGTAGTTGTCGTCGTTGGCAACTATTAGTTTGCGGATGGATTTACGAGGTAGCCCGCACCTCGGCATGCACCACAGGTTTTGCAATCCACGTCGAATCCAAGTCACCCCCTATGCGTTACAATTGGTCAGTATAGGGAGCGGAAAGTTCCGGAACAAGGTCCGCGAGGCTCCGCCTCGCTCCGACCGAGGAGTCAGCCGGTAGGACGCGCCCGTACACCACCAATTTACGCTGCCGAAAACCAGGGGGACGACCGAAGCCGCTGTTGGTGGAGCTTCCGCTTGCGCCGATACGCGCTAACGCTGCTTGAACAAGCGCTCCTTCTCACGCTGCCAGTCCCGGTCTTTTTCCGTCGACCGCTTGTCGTGCAGCTTCTTGCCCTTGGCCAGTCCGATTTCGAGCTTGGCGCGGCCGCGCTTCCAGTACATGGCCGTAGGGACCAGGGTGTAACCGGCCCGCTCGGTCAACCCGATCAGTCGGTTGAGCTCGGAGCGTTTGAGCAGCAATTTGCGCGTGCGCGTTGGGTCGGGATTGACATGGGTCGAGGCCGCGGAGAGCGCGGAGACGTGGGCGCCCAGAAGGAACGCCTCACCGCGGAGAATTCTGACGTAGCTTTCCTTGAGCTGTACACGCCCTGAACGCAGGCTCTTGACCTCCCATCCCTCGAGGGCGAGACCCGCCTCGTAGCGCTGCTCGATGTGAAAATCGTGCCCCGCCTTCTTATTGAGTGCGATGGTGGAGCCGACGTGCTTGGGTTTCTTTTTCTTTGCCATCGCCAAAGTGTAACCCAGACGCGTCCGCGCAATGACGTTGCGCCTGGTTGCTTTTCAACGGTCGAAAAGCTATCGTAGCGCCCTTTTTGGGGTGGAGGAGATAATCATGCGTCAGCCGTTGGTAGCGGGTAACTGGAAGATGAACGGGTCTCTGGCTAGCGTGCGCGAGCTGCTGGCCGGGATCAAGGCCGGGATAGGCGGCATCAGCAAGTGCGAGGTCGCGGTCTGTCCGCCTTATGTGTTTATCCCCGTGGCGCAGGCCGAGCTGTCGGGTACCTCGATTCCCTGGGGTGGTCAAAACCTGTCCACGGAGCAATCGGGAGCCTTCACTGGAGAAGTTGCCGGCTCCATGTTGACGGACTTCGGATGCACCTATGTGCTCGTTGGTCACTCCGAGCGCCGCACCCTCTATGGCGAGGACGATGCGGTCGTAGCGAAGAAGTACGCGGTCGCTCGGGCCGCCGGACTCAAGCCGGTCCTCTGCGTCGGCGAGACTCAGGAGGAGCGCGAAAAGGGCATCACCGAAGAGGTAGTCGCGCGCCAACTGGACGCGGTCATCGAGCTCGAAGGTGTCGATGCCATCGGTGACGGCGTCATCGCCTATGAGCCGGTCTGGGCCATCGGTACCGGCCTGACCGCTACCCCTGAGCAGGCGCAGGACGTGCACGCCTTCATCCGCAATCGGGTGGCGGAGCACAGTGCCGATGTGGCCGACAAGGTGAGGATTCTCTACGGCGGCAGCATGAAGCCCGGAAATGCGGTCGAGCTGATGGCCAAGCCCGATATCGACGGTGGCCTGATCGGTGGCGCTGCCCTCAAGGCGGAGGATTTTCTGGGCATTTGCAGGGCCGCCGACGATAGCGTCTGATATCGAGCGCGGATTATGCAGACGGTCCTCAACGTCTTCCATCTCTTTTTGGCAATCGGCCTCGTCGGGCTGGTGCTGATCCAGCACGGCAAAGGGGCCGATGCCGGTGCGGCGTTCGGCAGCGGAGCGTCCGCGACCGTGTTCGGTGCTCGCGGCTCCGGGAGCTTTCTCTCCCGTACCACGGCGGCTCTTGCCACGCTGTTTTTTCTGACCAGCATGGCCCTGGCCTATTTCGCGAGTCAGGTGGACGCACCCGAGGGTCTGATGGAGGGTGTCGAGGTACCGGCGTCGCCCGCGCCTGCTCCCGTCGAGACGCAGCAGGAGGTTCCGCTTGTTCCTGATATCGGTGGCGGCGTGGAAGGGAGCGACGTGCCTGCGATTCCTGAGGCGGTGTCTCCGGCCGGAGGCGTGCCGCAAGTGCCGGCACCGGGCCCGGCCCAACCAGAGTCGGTGACGGATCCGGCATCGCTACCGGAGGTTCCAGCGTTGCCTGAAGGGATTGGTGAACAGGGCGGCAATTGATCTCCGAGTTAATCGCTGCATGACAAGGCTGTTGCTTGCTTGGGCGGATCCGGAAGTCGTGATGCAAAAGCGTTCCGCAGCTGGCGACCGGTGGAGGGAGGGGATATATGGCGCGCCCTGGTTGTCTTTCGCAGCAAAAAGTTTTTGCCGACGTGGTGGAATTGGTAGACACGCTATCTTGAGGGGGTAGTGGCGTAAGCCGTGCCGGTTCGACTCCGGCCGTCGGCACCAAGGCATTCGGTATTTTTTGTGCCGAGGCATTTCGCGCCTGTTCCAGGTCGATGGAAAACGGGCTAATTGTCTGAAAAATAGAACAATTATCGGCCGAAGGGTAGCTTGACAGTCGAGCGCGATCTACACTAGACTCCGCGGTTACGCCTGCAGTCACGAGAACTACATAGAGCGGGGTAAGTAGAAGGTGCTCGAAAACTATCTGCCCATCCTGATCTTCCTGACGATCGGGATCCTCGTTGGAGCTGGGGCCCTCGCGGCGGGTTTTGTGCTTGGTGAGCATCGACCTGATGCCGCCAAGAACGCCCCCTACGAATGCGGTTTCGAAGCCTTCGAGAACGCGCGCATCAAATTCGACGTGCGTTACTATCTGGTCGCTATCCTGTTCATCATCTTTGATCTCGAGATCGCCTTCCTGTTTCCGTGGGCCGTGGTGCTGGACGGGATCGGCATGGTCGGTTTTGTCGCCATGTTTATTTTTTTGGCGATTCTCGTGGTCGGGTTCATATACGAGTGGAAGAAAGGGGCCCTCGAATGGGAATAACGGTCCCGGTCGGCAGCGGCGTATCCGTGTTTCCAGCTCGGCTTCTTGGTGCCCGTTCCGCCTCGGTGAACGCAAATCCCGGATGCCATAGCCGTTTCCCTCACCCCCGTCGTCTCCTGGAGGGAGAGGGAGATTTGGAGCGCGCTACGCGCGACTTTCTCGGCATTGGCGAGGTTGGTTATGGGCGTTGAGGGTATCCTCGAGCAGGGCCTGGTTACCACCACGGCGGACAAGCTGATCAACTGGGCGCGCACCGGCTCCCTGTGGCCCATGACTTTTGGGCTGGCCTGCTGCGCCGTCGAGATGATGCACGCCGGCGCCGCACGCTATGACCTGGATCGCTTCGGCATCATCTTTCGCCCCAGTCCTCGCCAGTCGGACGTGATGATTGTGGCTGGGACCCTATGCAACAAGATGGCCCCCGCCATGCGCAAGGTCTATGATCAAATGGCCGAGCCGCGCTGGGTCATTTCCATGGGCTCTTGCGCCAATGGCGGTGGCTATTACCACTACTCCTACGCGGTGGTCCGGGGTTGCGATCGCGTCGTTCCCGTCGACGTCTATGTGCCCGGCTGTCCTCCGACGGCCGAGGCGCTTCTGTACGGAATCCTGCAGCTGCAGAACAAGATCCGCCGCACCAACACCATCGCCCGCTGAGCATTCATCGCTAATGTCACCACAGGAATCGAGAACCGGCGACGCCAGATTGGACTCGCTGGCAGATGCGGTCATCGAACATTTCGGAGCGCTGGGTTGCGAGACGCTGACCTCCGAAGGCGATGTAACACTGGAGGTTCCCCGCGAGCAGCTGCTGAGCGTTGCTACTGAGCTGCGCGATCGCGCGGACCTTCGCTTCGAGCAGCTCATCGACGTCTGCGGGGTGGATTACGCCGCATTCGGTTGTTCGGAATGGGCGACCGCGGACGCCTCCAGCACCGGCTTCGGTCGTGGTGTCGAGCGCGGTTTCGAGCTCGAAGAAATCGATGATCCCAAGCGCTTTGCCGCTGTCTACCATCTGCTTTCCGTTACCCACAATCGGCGCCTTCGGATGCGCGTGTATGCGGGTGCACCTCAGCCAATGGTGGATTCGGTGGGTGAGATCTGGTCGTCGGCCGGCTGGTTCGAGCGCGAGGCCTTCGACCTCTTCGGCATTCTCTTCAAGGGTCACCCGGACCTGCGGCGCATCCTTACCGACTACGGCTTCGTGGGTCACCCCTTCCGCAAGGACTTCCCGCTGATCGGGCACGTCGAGATGCGCTACGACCCGGAGCAGGCACGGGTCGTCTACGAGCCGGTCACTATAGAACCACGTACCCTCGTGCCTCGCGTCATCCGCGCCGACAACCGCTACGGGAGTGAGCCGGACGAGCCCTCAGACGCCCCGGGTAGCTAGTAAAGATGCCTGAGATCCGCAACTACACCTTGAATTTCGGCCCGCAGCACCCGGCGGCCCACGGCGTATTGCGCCTGGTGCTGGAGATGGACGGCGAGGTCATCGCCCGCGCCGATCCCCACATCGGGTTGCTGCACCGGGGCACGGAGAAGCTCGCCGAGTCCAAGCCCTTCAACCAGAGCATCGGCTATATGGACCGGCTCGATTACATGTCCATGATGTGTAACGAGCACGGCTATGTGCGTGCCATCGAGAAGCTGCTGGGCATCGAGGCGCCGGAGCGTGCCCAATGGATCCGGACCCTTTTCGACGAGATTACGCGCCTCCTGAACCACCTGCTTTGGCTCGGATCGCATGGACTCGACGTGGGCGCCATGACCATGTTCCTCTACTGCTTCCGGGAGCGCGAAGACCTTCTGGATTGCTACGAAGCGGTATCCGGCGCTCGTCTGCATGCCGGTTACTATCGCCCCGGCGGCGTCTATCGGGACCTGCCCGAGAAGATGCCTCGTTATTCGGAGGTAGCCACCAAGTATCACAGCCAGGCGGATATGGAGCGCAAGAACGCCGCCCGCGCCGGCTCGCTGCTCGACTTCATCGAGGATTTCACCGAGCGCTTCCCCACCTACGTCGACGAGTACGAGACCCTGCTCACCGACAACCGAATCTGGAAGCAGCGCACGGTCGGCATCGGCGTCGTCTCTCCCGAGCGCGCCTTGCAGCTCGGCTTCACCGGTCCGATGATTCGCGGCTCCGGCTTTGCCTGGGATCTGCGCAAGAAGCAGCCCTACGCCGCCTACGACAAGGTGGATTTCGATATCCCGGTCGGCCAGAACGGGGACTGTTACGATCGCTACCTGGTAAGGGTCGAGGAGCTGCGCCAGTCCAACCGTATCATCAAGCAGTGTGTGGATTGGCTGCGTGCCAACCCGGGACCGGTGATGATCGATGACCACAAGATCGCGCCACCGCCTCGTTCGGAGATGAAGGACGATATGGAAGCCCTGATCCATCACTTCAAGCTCTTCACCGAGGGCTACTGCACGCCCCCCGGCGAGGTCTACGCGGCGGTGGAGGCGCCCAAGGGCGAGTTCGGCTGCTACATCGTATCGGACGGTGCCAACAAGCCGTACCGGGTCAAGATCCGGGCTCCCGGTTTTGTTCACCTCTCCGCCATGGACGAGATGGCGCGGGGGCACATGCTGGCGGATGTGGTAGCCATCATCGGAACCATGGACATCGTTTTCGGGGAGATCGACCGCTAATGAGCTTCAGAGCAGCACCGCTCAGCGTCCCGTCCGACCGTGACAAAGAGACCCTGTTTACGCCCGAGATCCGCGCCGAGATCGATCGCCATATCGCCAAGTACCCGGTCGAGTGGAAGCAGTCGGCGGTTATGCCGGCCCTGACGCTGGTACAGGAATACAACGGCGGTTGGCTCAGCCGTGAGCTGATGGACGACGTGGCCGCCTACCTGGACATGCCCCAGGTGTCGGTCTACGAGGTCGCGACCTTCTACGGCATGTACGATTTGGAGCCAACCGCACCGAACAAGGTCTGCGTCTGCAACAGCGTGTCCTGCATGCTGTGCGGATCCGAGGACCTGATCTCACACGTGGAGAAAAAATACGGCGTAAAGCCCGGCGAGACCACGTCCGACGGTAGGTTTACATTCAAGGAGGTGGAGTGCCTGGGTGCCTGCCGGCACGCGCCCGCGGTCCTCGTCGGCAAGACTTACCATGAGAGCCTGTCCGCCCGGAAGCTGGACGAGCTGATCGAAGGGTTAGAGTGAGATGACGGTCGAGCGCCAGAATACTGTTTGCTTCCGTACCCTGCATCTGGACAATCCAGCGTCCCTTCAGACCTACCGCAGCATCGGCGGTTATGGTCAATGGGAGCGAATCTTGAAGGAGAAGCCGGATCCGGATGGCATCATCGAAGACCTCAAGGTCTCGGCCCTGCGCGGGCGCGGCGGTGCGGGCTTCCCAACCGGGCTCAAGTGGAGCTTCATGCCCCGCAGCGCCCCTGGCCAGAAGTACATTGTCTGCAATTCCGATGAGGGTGAACCCGGTACCTGTAAGGACCGGGACATTTTGCGCTTCAATCCGCACCAGCTCATCGAAGGCATGGCCATTGCCGGGTACACGACGGGATCCACCGTTGGCTACAACTATATCCGCGGCGAGTTCTACGAGCCTATTGCCCGCTTCGAGCAGGCCCTCGAGGAGGCTTACGCGGCCGGTCTGATCGGCAAGGACATCCAGGGCTCCGGAATCGATTTCGATCTTTACACGCATCTGGGCGCGGGTGCCTACATCTGTGGCGAGGAGACAGCGCTGCTCGAGTCTATCGAGGGCAAGAAGGGGCAACCCCGCTACAAGCCTCCGTTTCCGGCCCAGGCCGGGCTTTACGGGATGCCCACCACCATCAACAACACCGAGTCCCTGGCCTCGGTCCCCGTCATCCTGGAGAAGGGCGGCCAGTGGTTCCTGGATCAGGGGAGGCCCAACAACGGCGGCCCCAAGCTGTTCTCCGTGACCGGACATGTCAGCAAGCCCGCCAATTTCGAGGTCCCCCTGGGCACGTCCTTCAGAGACCTGCTGGAGATGGCCGGCGGCGTGAAGGATGGCAAGGCGCTCAAGGCGGTTATCCCCGGCGGCTCCTCCGTCCCCGTAGTCCCCGGGGACATCATGATGGAGACGGATATGGACTACGACTCCATCGCGAAGGCCGGCTCCATGCTCGGCTCCGGGGCCATTATCGTCATGGCCGAGGGTACCTGTATGGTCAAGGTTCTGGCCAATCTGTCGCATTTCTACGCCGCCGAATCCTGCGGTCAGTGCACACCGTGCCGTGAGGGTACCGGCTGGCTGTCCCGGGTGCTGCATCGCATTCTGCACGGGCAGGGCAGGCTCCAAGACCTGGCGCTTCTCGACGGGGTTGCGGGGCGCATCGGGGGGCGCACCATCTGTGCTCTGGGTGATGCCGCGGCCATGCCGGTACAGAGCTTCCTGAAGCATTATCGCCAGGAGTTCGAGTACATGATCGAGCACGGCAGGAGCATGGCCGAGGCCGCCTGAAGGCTGGGGTCGAGCGCAGAGAAACCTATAAATGACGGATAAGGTCACCATCGAGATAGACGGGCGCACCTGTGAGGCGACCCCGGGCGAGATGATCATCGCGGTCGCCGACCGCGAGGGTATCGACATCCCGCGCTTCTGCTATCACAAGAAGCTCTCCATTGCCGCCAACTGCCGCATGTGCCTGGTGGAGGCGCAGCAGGGCGGGCGGCCCTTTCCCAAGCCGGTGCCTGCCTGCGCCACGCCCGTGGGAAAGGATATGCGGGTCCTGACACGCTCGCCATTGGCCCTGGAAGCGCAGCAGGGCACGATGGAGTTCCTGCTGATCAACCATCCGTTGGATTGCCCGATCTGCGATCAGGGCGGCGAGTGCGAGCTGCAGGACGTCGCCATGGGCTATGGCGGCGATGTTTCCCGCTACAGCGAGCGCAAGCGCGTGGTCAAGGACGAGGATCTGGGACCCTTGATCGCCTCCGACATGACCCGTTGTATCCACTGCACCCGCTGTGTGCGCTTCGGTGCGGAAATCGCGGGAATTCGCGAGCTGGGCGCGACCGGCCGCGGCGAGGACATGCGCATCGGCACCTATGTGGCCCACACCGTATCCCACGAGCTCTCGGGCAATATCATCGACCTTTGCCCCGTGGGGGCTCTGACATCCAAGCCCTTCCGCTTCAATGCCCGTTCCTGGGAGCTGACCCAGGCGGACGGCATCGCCCCGCACGACGCGGTCGGCTCGAACATCCATTTCCACATCCGCGGCAACCGTATCATGCGGGTGCACCCCAAGGAGAACGAGGCGGTGAATGAGACCTGGATCTCAGATCGGGACCGCTTCAGCTACCAGGGTCTCAACTCGGACGACCGACTGCTCCAGCCCATGATCAAGCAGCACGGGCAGTGGCGGAGCGTCGCGTGGCAGGATGCGTTGGTCCTGGTTGCCGAGCGGCTCAAGGCCGCCGGCGGCGACGAGATAGGTACACTTATGTCGCCTTCGGCGACGTTGGAGGAGATGTACCTGGCCCAGAAGCTCATGCGCGGGCTCGGAAGCGGCAACATCGACACCCGCCTGCGGCAGCAGGATTTTCGTGGAGACGTGGCCGACCCCCCGCTGCCCTGGCTCGGTGTGCCCATCGCCGAGCTGGAGCGGCAGCAGGGTCTGCTGCTGATCGGGACGGATATCCGCCAGGAGCAGCCGCTGCTGGCCCATCGGGTCCGCAAGGCGGCCATGGCCGGTGCCCATGTGGTCCTGGTCAACCCGCTGTCGCTTTCCCTGACCTTTCCGAGCACCCAGCTCGTTGCACACCCGGCGGGGATGCTCGCAGACCTGGCGGCAATCGCCAAGGCCTCGAGCAAACGCGGCTCAGGACCGGTCAAGGACCTGATCGGCGCGGCCGAGCCCGGGGACGACCACAGCGGGACCGCGGAGCTGTTGAAGGCCGCGGGAGGGCAGGGCAACGGCCTGATTTTGCTCGGTGCACTGGCAGCGGCCCACCCGGACTACTGCCTGCTCAAGGCCATGGCCCAGGTGATCGCCGACGCGACCAAGGCGAAGGTCGGCTTTCTTCCGGCCGCCGCCAACAGCGTAGGGTCCTATCTGGCCGGTGCCCTGCCGCATGTGCTGCCCGGTGCGCAGCTGAGCGATTTTTCCGGAAAGTCCGTCGCGGACATGCTGAAGCAGCCACGCAAGGCCTATCTGTTATGGGGGATCGAGCCGGCCTATGATCTCGGTAATCCGACCCGGGCGCTTGCGACCCTGGATCAGTCCGATCTGGTGGTGGCCTGCGCGACCCACCGCACTCCCTCTCTGGATCAGATCGCGGATGTGATGTTACCCATCGCGGCCTTCGCCGAGACATCCGGCACCTTTGTCAATGCGGACGTGCTCTGGCAGTCCTTCCGGGGAGCCGTGGCTCCACCCGGCGAGGCCCGTCCCGGCTGGAAAGTTTTGCGGGTCCTCGGGAATCTGCTGGACCTCGATGGCTTCGAGCAGGTCAGCCCGGCGGATGTTCTGACGGAGCTGAAGGGATTTTGCGAAGGTGTCAGGCCGAGCAACGAGCCGCGGGGCGACCTCAAGGTCGAGCCGCGGGGGACCGCAAGCGGTCTCGCGCGGATCGGCAACCTGCCCATCTATGCTGTCGATGCCCTGGTGCGCCGCGCCCCTGCGCTGCAGAGCACACCGGCCGCGGGCGGGTTCGGCGCCTTTCTTCGCAGTGCCGAGGCGGTATCGCTGGGATTGGCCGAGGGCGACACGGTAGAGATCCAACAGGACGGCTCCGCCGCCAGGGCGCGAGTGGGCGTGGACGAGGCGGTTCCAGTGGGCTGCGTGCGCATCCCGGCGGGTGTGGCGGGCAGTGAGGCCCTGGGGGATCAGATCGGTCCCGTATCCCTAACCAAGGTGTGAGCGGAGACAGAGAACCATGCTAGAGCTCTGGAGCTCGCTGCCGGTCGTGGTACAGATCCTGATCAAGATCGTGGTTATTCTGGCACCGCTTATGGGCCTGGTGGCCTACTACACCTTGGCGGAGCGTAAGATCATCGGCTACATGCAGATCCGCATCGGTCCCAACCGGGTCGGTCCGCGCGGCATCCTGCAGCCCATCGCCGATGCGGTCAAGCTCATGTTCAAGGAGATCGTGCTTCCCACGAAGGCGAACAAGGTCCTGTTTCTGATCGCTCCCTTGCTCACCCTCGGGCCGGCGTTGGCGGCCTGGGCCGTGTTTCCCTTCGACGAGGGTCTGGTTCTGGCGGATATCAACGCCGGCCTCCTCTACATCATCGCCCTGACCTCGCTCGGGGTCTACGGGGTGATCATTTCCGGCTGGGCCTCCAACTCCAAGTACGGGTTCCTGGGGGCCATGCGCTCGGCCGCTCAGATCGTCGCCTACGAGATCGCCATGGGGTTCGCTCTGGTCGGGGTGCTGGTGGCTGCCGGTAGCCTCAATCTCGGGGACATAGTCCGGGCCCAGGAGGGCAGCTTCCTGACTTGGTTTTGGCTGCCGCTGCTGCCACTGTTCGGCGTCTATTTCATCTCCGGCGTGGCGGAGACCAACCGCGCCCCTTTCGACGTGGCGGAGGGAGAGTCGGAGATCGTGGCCGGTTTCCATGTCGAGTATTCCGGGATGGCCTTCGCGGTCTTCTTTCTCGGTGAGTACGCCAACATGATCCTGATCTCGGCGCTATCGGCGCTGATGTTCCTCGGCGGCTGGCTCTCACCACTGCCGTCGTCCTGGGTGGACGGGGTCTTCCTGCTCGGCGACGGATTTCACTGGCTGCTCCTGAAGACCTTCTTCTTCATGTTCCTGTTCCTCTGGTTCCGGGCGACCTTTCCCCGCTATCGTTACGATCAGATCATGCGCCTCGGCTGGAAGGTGTTCATCCCTTTAACCATCGTCTGGATCCTGGTTGTCGGGCTTGCGGTGGTCTATAAGCTGCCCCCCTGGTGGTCGGTCTGAGGAGAGGACGGTCAGATGCTGCAAACTATGCGCGACTACCTGAAGAGTCTCTTCCTGATCGAGCTCTTCAAGGGGCTGGGTGTCACCGGTCGCTACATGTTCGGCCGCAAGCTCACGGTTCAGTACCCGGAGGAGAAGGCGCCCATTTCGCCGCGGTTTCGTGGGCTGCACGCCCTGAGGCGTTATCCGAACGGGGAGGAGCGCTGCATCGCCTGCAAGCTGTGCGAGGCAACCTGCCCCGCGTTGGCCATCACCATCGAGGCCGAGCCCCGAGCCGATGGCTCCAGGCGCACGACCCGCTACGACATCGACCTGTTCAAGTGCATCTTCTGCGGCTTCTGCGAGGAGTCCTGTCCGGTGGACTCGATCGTGGAGACGGGGATTTACGAGTATCACTTCGAGGAGCGCGGTGAGCACATCATGACCAAGGAAAAGCTTCTAGAAATCGGCGACAAATACGAGGCCGAGATCGCCGCGGCGCGCGCCGCGGATGCGCCATATAGATGATTGAATCGCCGAGGCGCCCAGGGACGCCAAGACAAAGAGAACAAGAAAACGGGACACCTGTGGATGCCTGCCAACGTAGCTTCTCGCACACCACTTTTCACACCTTGGTGCTCTTGGCGCCTCGGCGGTAAAAAAGAATCCGAGCTGGAATCCTGTAATGGGTTTTGAAAAATTTCTCTTCTACGTTTTTGCGACCATCGTCGTGGTTGCGGCCGGCATGGTGGTTACCCGCCGCAATCCCGTCCATGCGGTGCTCTACCTGGTGCTGGCGTTTGTGGCGAGCTCCGGACTCTGGATGCTCATGGAGGCGGAATTCCTCGCCATCGCACTGGTGCTGGTCTACGTGGGTGCGGTGATGGTCCTGTTCCTGTTCGTGGTCATGATGCTGGACATCGATGCGGCGGCGATGAAGGCCCAGTTCATACGCTACCTGCCCCTCGGGCTCCTGATCGCCGTCATCATGTTGGGGGAAATCTTCGTTGTCGTCGGTCCGGATACCTTCGGCCTGGACCAGTTCGCCAAACCGGATGCCCGGCCGGCGGATTACAGCAACACCTCCGAGCTGGGGATGGTTCTCTACACTGTCTACATGTACCCGTTCGAGATCGCGGCGGTGATCCTGCTCGTCGCGATCGTAGCCGCCATCCGGCTGACGCTGCGCCACCGGCCGGAGACCAAGTATCAGGATCCCGCGCAGCAGGTGCGAGTCAGGAAGGGACCCGATCGGCTCAGGATCATGCAGATGCCGGCGGAGCCGAGAGCGGTACCCGTGAAGGCGCAGGCGGTGCCCGATCAGGGCGAGGCGGAGGCGGAATGATTTCCCTGACCGAATACCTGATGCTGGGGGGAATCCTGTTCTCCATCAGTGTCGCCGGCATCTTCCTGAATCGGAAGAACGTCATCATCCTGCTCATGTGCATCGAGCTCATGCTGCTGGCGGTGAACATGAACTTCATCGCCTTTTCCCACTTTTTGGGAGACACCGCGGGACAGATCTTCGTGTTCTTCATACTCACGGTGGCGGCGGCGGAGGCGGCCATTGGATTGGCGATCCTGGTGGTCCTCTTCCGCGCTCGTCAGACCATCAACGTGGATGATTTGGATACGTTGAAGGGCTGATCCGGTATGAGTGCCGTAGGCTGGGGTGAGGCACGAACCCAGCGGTTGGCTGGTGCCACTGATGCTGGGGTCCGTTCCTCACCCCAGCGTACCGACCTTCACCCGAAGCTCGAATTGGACAAGGGTCGAGAAATAAATGACTAACGTCTATCTGACCATCGTACTGGCACCCCTGGTGGGGGCCATCATCGCCGGCTTCTTCGGCGGCAGGATCGGCCGCGCCGGGGCACACTGGGTCACCATCATCGGGGTCGGTCTATCCAGCCTGTTGTCCCTCTACGTGGTGAAGCGGTTCGTATTCGACGGCCAGGAAGTGTTCAACGACGCTGTCTATACCTGGATGGTCACGGACGGCATCCGCTTCCAGATCGGTTTCCTGGTGGACAAGCTCACGGCCCTTATGATCGCCGTCGTCTCCTTTGTCTCCCTGATGGTGCACATCTATACGATTGGTTACATGGCGGACGACGAGCACAACTGGCCGAAGGAGTCCCTGGCCGGCCGCAACAGCTATCAGCGCTTCTTCAGCTATATCTCGCTCTTCACCTTCTCCATGCTGATGCTGGTCATGTCGAACAACTTTCTCCAGCTCTTCTTCGGCTGGGAGGCTGTCGGCTTGGTCTCGTATCTGCTGATCGGCTTCTGGTCCGTGCGCGAGTCCGCCATCTTTGCCAATCTCAAGGCATTTCTCGTCAACCGGGTAGGTGACTTCGGCTTTATTTTGGGCATCGCCGCCATTGTCATGTACTTCGGATCGATCGACTACAGGGAGGTTTTCGACATGGCCCAGAACCCGACCCTCGGTTATGCCGGCAAGGAGGTGGATCTGTTCGGTGGCGTCTCGGTGATGTCGCTGATCTGCATCCTGCTGTTCGTCGGTGCCATGGGCAAATCGGCTCAGGTCCCGCTGCACGTGTGGCTGCCGGATTCCATGGAAGGCCCGACCCCCATCTCGGCCTTGATCCACGCCGCGACCATGGTCACGGCCGGTATTTTCATGGTGGCGCGCATGTCGCCCCTCTACGAGCTCTCGGAAACGGCGCTCTCCTTCGTCATGGTCATTGGTGCCACCACCGCCTTCTTCATGGGGCTGATCGGTCTGGCTCAGAACGACATCAAGCGCGTGATCGCCTACTCGACGCTTTCCCAGTTGGGCTACATGACCGCCGCCCTGGGGGCCTCGGCCTATGCTGCGGGCATCTTCCACCTGATGACCCATGCCTTCTTCAAGGCTCTGCTCTTCCTGGCTGCCGGCTCGGTCATCATCGCTATGCACCACGATCAGGACATCCGGAACATGGGCGGTATCCGTAAATACATGCCCTACACCTGGATCACCTTCCTGATCGGTACCCTGGCGCTCATCGGGTTTCCCGGTTTCTCTGGATTCTTCTCCAAGGACGCCATCATCGAGGCGGTAAATGCCTCGCATGTTGGTGGATCGGGTTACGCCTCGGTGATGTTGACTATCGGTGTCTTTATAACCGCGCTATACAGCTTCCGCCTTTACTTCATTGTGTTCCACGGTAAAGAACGCATGGACGAGCACACGCGCCACCACCTGCATGAGACGCCAGCCGTCGTTTGGGTACCCTTGGTGCTGCTGGCCATTCCCTCGGTGGTCATAGGTTGGATGACCATTGAGCCCGTCCTGTTCGGAGAATGGTTCAAGGGGGCTATCTTTGTGGCACCGGACCATGACGTTCTCGCCCACATGGCTGAGCACTTCCACGGGCAGTGGGCCTTCGTGCTCCATGGCCTGATGGGGGTACCCTTTTGGCTGGCCCTAGCGGGTTTTGCGGTGGCTGCCTATGTATTCTGGCACCTGTCCGCGACAGATCCGCAGATCGAGGAAAAGCTTCGGGCCAAGGTCCCCTGGTTCTACGATGTCCTGGACCGCAAGTATGGCTTCGACGATTTCAATCAGGCTTTCTTCGCGGCCGGCAGCCGGGGTATCGGCAAGGCTTTCTGGTTCGTTGGCGACCGCGGCATCATCGATAGGCTGGCAGTAAACGGCTCGGCCAGGTCCGTGGGCTGGTTCGCCCAACGCGCCCGCAAGCTCCAGACCGGTCGCCTCTATAACTACGCAATCGCCATGATCCTGGGCCTGGTGGTCCTGCAGGCGATCTTCGTGGTCTTCTGATCCCGCGGAGAGGACCTGTCCATGCAAACACTCCCACTCCTTTCGCTGACCGTCTGGCTTCCGATCATCGGCGGTATCGTCGTGATCGCAAGCGGCGACAAGGCACCCGGCGTATCCAAGTGGACGGCATTGGCGTTCGCGGTCGCTACCTTCCTGATCAGCATCGGTCTCTGGACCGGATTCGATTCGAGCACGGCAGCGATGCAGTTCGTGGAGCACGACTCCTGGATCGAGACCTTCAACGTCTATTACTACCTGGGCATCGATGGCATCTCCATGCCGTTGATCATCCTGACCACCTTCATGACCATCTTCGTGATCATCGCCGGGTGGGAGGTGATCCAATACAAGCCGTCCCACTACATGGCCGCCTTCCTGATCATGGAAGGTCTGATGGTGGGGGTCTTTTCGGCCCTCGATGCCATTCTCTTCTACGTCTTCTGGGAGGCGATGCTGATTCCGATGTTCATCGTCATCGGCGTCTGGGGTGGCCCGAATCGTGTCTACGCCACCATCAAATTCTTCCTTTTCACGTTCTTCGGCTCGGTCTTCATGCTGATCGGACTGATCTACATGTACTTCCAGTCGGGTACCTTCGAGATCGTCGCCTCCCAGCCCGGTCTTCCCAGCTTCCATGGCCTCGAGTTGGGTATGACGGAGCAGGTGCTGATCTTCGTCGCTTTCCTGCTCGCCTTCGCGGTCAAGGTACCTATGTGGCCTGTCCACACCTGGTTACCGGATGCCCACGTCGAGGCTCCGACGGGCGGCTCGGTTATTCTGGCGGCCATCATGCTCAAGATCGGCGGTTACGGCTTCCTGCGCTTCAGCCTGCCCATCACCCCGGATGCCAGCGCCTCCCTGGACTGGCTGATCATCGCCATGTCCCTGATTGCGGTCGTCTATATCGGTTTCGTCGCCTTGGTCCAGCAGGACATGAAGAAGCTGATCGCCTACTCGTCGATCGCCCACATGGGCTTCGTCACCCTCGGCTTCTTTATCGTATTTACGATCCTCTCCAAGGATACGGCCACCAGCAGCGGTGTGCTCGGCATGTCGGGCGGTATGGTGCAAATGATTTCCCACGGCTTCATCTCGGGGGCGCTCTTCCTGTGCGTCGGCGTGCTCTACGACCGGGTCCATTCGCGAGAAATCTCGTCCTACGGCGGCGTAGTGAACACTATGCCCCTGTTCGGGGCCCTCATGGTCTTTTTCGCCATGGCCAACTCGGGTCTACCCGGAACATCCGGCTTCGTCGGTGAATTCATGGTGATACTCGCCAGCTTCCAAGCGGATTTCTGGTACGCCTTCCTGGCCGCGACCACGCTCATCCTCGGGGCGGCCTATACCCTGTGGATGGTCAAGCGCGTAATTTTCGGTCCAGTCGCCAACGAGGATGTCGCGCAGCTGAAGGATGCCAACGGCCGCGAGCTGTTCGTGCTCGGTAGCCTGGCCGCCGCCGTGCTTGTGCTGGGAATCTGGCCGGCGCCCCTGGTGGAGGTCATGGACGTCACCATCCAGAACCTGGTGCAGCAGGTCGCGGTGTCCAAGATTCCCGCGGCCGTTGCCCCGGTCGCGGCCGTTCAGTTTTAGCGGAAAACGCTCATGCCCTTCACCTTCGATTACGCCAACCTGACACCCATCCTCCCGGAAATCGCTATCCTGGTGCTTGCCAGCACCGTCCTGGTGGTGGATCTGTATCTGACGGAGGATCAGAAGGGTGTCAACCATGTGCTGACCATCGTCGGGCTGCTGGTCGCCATCGGGATCACAGGTGCGGTCGGCGGCGGCGAGCGTCAGGTCGTTTTCGACGGCAGCTATGTGCGCGATGCAATGAGCGATGTGCTCAAGATCGTCATCTTCATCGTCAGCCTGTTCGCCTTCGTCTACGCGAAGGACTATCTGCGCGACCGCGATATGTGGGCGGGCGAGTACTATGTGCTGGGTCTGTTTGCAGTGCTCGGCATGTTGATCATGGTGTCCGCCAACAGCCTGCTGGTAATCTACCTCGGCCTCGAGCTGCTGGCGCTCTGCCTCTACGCCATGGTCGCCTTCGATCGGGAGTCGGTCGGCGGGTCCGAGGCGGCCATGAAGTACTTCGTGCTTGGCGCGCTCGGCTCGGGAATGCTGCTTTACGGCATGTCCATGATCTACGGTGCCACAGGCTCTATCGAGCTGGCGACGGTTGCCCGGGCGGCGGCGGAGCAGGGGATTGCGAACAAGGTGCTTGTGTTCGGACTCGCCTTCCTGATCATAGGCATCGGGTTCAAGTTCGGTGCCGTACCCTTCCACATGTGGGTGCCCGACGTCTATCAAGGCGCGCCGACGCCCGTGGTCCTGTTTCTGGGCAGTGTCCCCAAGATTGCCGCCTTTGCGCTGGCGATCCGGCTGCTCGTGGACGGGCTCGGGGGCCTGCACACGGACTGGCAGGGCATGCTGATCATCCTGGCCGTTCTGTCCATGGGCCTCGGCAACCTGGTCGCCATCGCGCAGACGAACATAAAGCGCATGCTCGCCTACTCGACGATTTCCCACGTGGGCTTCATCTTCCTCGGACTCCTGGCCGGTAGCCTGCAGGGCTATGCCGCGGCCATGTTCTACGCCATTGTCTACGCGGTTATGGCGGCTGGGGCTTTCGGCCTGCTGGTGGTTATCAGCCGCAGAGGGTTCGATGCGGAAAACCTGGACGACCTCAAGGGCCTCAACGAGCGCGACTCCTGGTACGCGGCCATGATGGCGCTGGTCATGTTCTCCATGGCCGGTGTGCCTCCTACCGTCGGTTTCATGGCCAAGCTGTTGGTGCTCGAGGCGGTCGTCCGCGTCGACCTCGTATGGCTGGCCCTGCTGGCCGTGTTCTTCTCCATCATCGGCGCCTTTTACTACCTGCGCATCATCAAGCTGATGTACTTCGACGAGCCGATGACCAGGGAACCTTTGACTGCAGGGGCGGGCGCCAGGGTTGCACTGTCTGTGAACGGCCTGGCTATGCTGGCGCTAGGTATCTTCCCCGCTTCCCTGCTATCGGTTTGCCAGAGGGCCTTTTCCTAATCAACGGGCGACAAGCCAGGTCGATCGGTGCGCCGGATACTCTTGCTATCGATTTGTCTTGCCGTGCTCGCGGGCCTAAGCGGCTGCGAGACCATCAAGGGCGCCGGGAAAGATATCGAAAAGGCCGGCGAGGCGATACAGCGAGCCGCAAAATAGTCTAAAGGTGCGCTGGAAGAGGGGTCGCTTTAAGGCTTTCTCGTTTTTCCATCAGCTCGGATTAGCTGCAAGCAGTCTTTGCCGTTTCAAGGGAGTTTCGGCGACCCTCCGGAAACGACGCATTGCGGACGGTTGCGCCCTGCCAATTAATTCCGCTCCGTCCCAATTGCTGTCTGTCGCTCAGGCGCGCAGGACCGGCCGGTGTACGCCGTTATGTGAAGATTCACATAACGGCGTCTATGTGAAGTACGAAACTATGTGAGCCTTTGTGCCGAGAAGCGCCGAAGAGTGCATCATCAGCGGGATCAGTGAGCCCTCGAGTCAGCCAAGCTTCACATAGTTGTCGGGTTTACTG
>JAJDOL010000042.1 GCA_022340195.1 Chromatiaceae bacterium | reverse complement strand
CTGGAGGACGGTGAAATCCAGAAAGCACGGCCATTGGTGGCGAATCTGGCCAGCGAAATCCGGTTCCTTACAACCAATATCCCGCTGGCCACCTATCCGGACGCGATCAAGGCGGTCACTCCCCTGATCGACGCGGCCATCAATCCGGGTAACTCCGGTGGACCGCTGGGCGATACGATCAGGCCTTCGCCTCCGCGGCCGGAAGCCGGACACGTCCGTTGCGCGCCCAATTCCGAAGCCCGACCACGACCAGGATCAGGAGGATCGAAAGGGCCGCGATCCAAATCCCGGAGCTTACCGGGTGGCGCTCGAAGGTGGCGGTCTGGTAGAAAAGGGTGGCCGTGACGAACGCGATGCCGGTGGTCCAGGCGGCCACGAACCCAGCCCAGGCCATGCCCGTCTCGCGGACTATAACCCCGATGGTCGCGACGCAAGGGATGTACAGCAGCACGAATAGCAGGTATGCGAAAGCGCCGACGCGGCCGTCGAAGCGGGCCTCCATGGCCCCGAAGGTTCCTTTTGCCACCTCCTGCTCTGCCGCTACCTGCTGTCGATTCGAGAGATCCCCCACGCTCAGTCCCAGGGGGTCGAGTAGGCTGTCGCCGACCTCGGCGAGGTTCGCCGGAACACTGCCTGCTGCGGCGGCCAAGGCGCGCCAGAGGTCGAAAGCTTCCTTCCTGGTTTGTGGCTGCTCCTCTTGCGCGATGCGGGTGTAGATGGAGTCCAGGGTGCCGACGATCACCTCCTTGGCAAGAATCCCGGAAATGACGCCCACGACCGCGGGCCAGTTGTCCTCCCGAATACCCAGGGGCGCGAACAGAGGTGTCGCCGTCCGGCTCACCGCGCTCAGTATCGAATGCTCGCTGTCGGCCTTGGCCAGGGTACCGTCGGTGCCGATAGAGCCGAGCAGGTTCAGGGCGACCACCATCAGGACGATGACCCGACCGGCCTCCTTGAGGAAAAGGCGCACTCTGTCCCAGGTTCGAAGCAGCACGCCTTTGAGCGTGGGGAGATGGTAGGGTGGCAGCTCCATCATGAAGCCGGTGCTTTCCCCTTGCAGCAGGGTTCGCTGCATCACCAACCCTGTCAGGACAGCCACTATGATGCCGATCAGGTAGAGGGCGAAGACGACATTCTGTCCCGAATGGGGGAAAAAGGCGGCGGCGAAGAGCACATAGACGGGCAGCCGTGCACCGCAGGACATGAAGGGATTCATGAGAATGGTGAGCTTGCGCTCGCGCTCGTTCTCCAGCGTTCTCGTGGCCATGACGGCCGGCACATTGCAGCCGAAGCCGACGATCAGGGGTACGAAGGCCTTGCCGGGCAAACCGATGGAACGCATGAAGCGGTCCATCACGAACGCCGCTCTTGCCATGTAGCCGGTGTCTTCCACTACGGACAGAAACAGGTACAGGCTGGCGATGATCGGGATAAAGGTAGCCACCACCTGCAACCCCCCACCGACGCCGTCCGACAGAACCAGGATCGACCAGTCCGGTGCCCCGGCGGCAGTCAGCACAGATGTCACGCCGTCGACGAAAAAGGCTCCGGCAACGCCATCGAAGAAGTCAATGAAGGCACCACCTATGTTGATGGTGAAGACAAACATCAGGTACATGACCGCAAGGAACAGGGGAATGCCCCAGATGCGACTCAGCACGACCCGATCGATGCGGTCGGTCAGGGTCTTGCCCACCCGGCCCCGCTCTTTGGTAACCTGCTGCGCCAGGGTATGGGCGTGGCCGAAACGGGTATCGGCGATATGAATATCCACGTCCTCCCCCGAGCGATCCCTTATGAGCTGTCGCCAATGCTCGGCCCTCTGCAGCACCTCTGTACCGGCCAGTTCCTCGGCGGCGGGGTCGCCCTCCAGCAGCTTGAGCGCCAACCACCGGCTATTGGCTCTGTCGGTCCTATCTTCGAAGAGGGGAGCGAGCTCCGCCAGGGCGCGCTCCACACACTCGTCCTGGGCGAGATCGAAGCCGCCTGATTGCCGACCGTCCGCGACCGACAGCATGCGCGCCTCCAGCTCCGTGATTCCCTCCTGCGTCACCGCGACCACTGGTACCACGGGGCAACCGAGCTCGCGGCTCAAGCGCTCCGGGTCCAGCAGGGTGCCCTGATTGCGAGCAACATCCATCATGTTCAGCGCCAAGATCAGGGGCACACCCATTTCCAGGAGCTGGACGGTGAGATAAAGGTTACGCTCCAGGTTGGAGGCATCGACGACGTTGACGATCAGGTCGGCGTCACGCGACAGCAGGTAGTCCCGTGTCACCCGCTCGTCCAGCGAGCCCGCATCCAGCGAGTATATTCCCGGCAAGTCAATGACCCGGATCTCCCGCCGCTCCAGCTGGAGTCGCCCTTCCTTGCGCTCAACGGTGACGCCCGGCCAGTTGCCGGTCTTCTGGCGGATGCCGGTCAAGGCGTTGAACAGAGCGGTCTTGCCGCAGTTCGGATTCCCCGCCAGGGCGATGGTCAGTCCTCCGCCCTGGCGGTGAGGGGGCTCAAGATCTTGTTGCTCGCAATGACCCATAACCGACCTTCATCTATTCAAAGCGACGCCGCAACGGTTAGGGCAACAACCTGGCCAAGGCAGGTATTCATCCGCGGGGCGCTCGCCAGGATTATCGGGTGCCTGCTTCCCGGGCCGCCAAAGGCTCGACGGACAGCTTCTCGACCAGGCCACCGCCGAGGGCGACGCGGGTACCCCCGGCGCTCAGGACAACGCCATGTCCGCGATGGTGCAGAATCGCGATCTCGCTACCGACGCGCAAACCCAGGCCCTGCAGACGGCGTGCGAGTTGCCGACCCCCGCGTATCTCGGCGATGCGGGCAGGGATTCCAATGGGCAGATCGGTAAGTGACATGGGGTGGAAGGAGCGCTTGACACGCGGATCGGGAAAGTAGGAATGAGAAAGCTTCTCGCCCAAGTCTAACCCATATCCGCCTAAGTCGTAGCTAAACTTTTCCCGATATGGTCACACCAAATCGAACCGGTCGAACTGCATGCTGAACTGGCCTCGGCCCTGGGTCTGGCTGCGCAGATCCGTCGTGTAGCCGAGCAAGCGTTCCAGGGCCACCTCGCACTCGATGGTTACCATTCTTGCTTCCGCGTGGGTGTTGCGGATCAGGGCGTGGCGTGACTGCAGGTCACCCAGCACGGTTCCCAGATTCTCCTCCGGGACCACGACCTCTGCCTTCATCATGGGGTGCAGGGGTGCGGCGTTTGCTGCCTCCACCGCCTTGGCGATGGCCTTTGCCGCAGCCGCTCTCAGCGCATCCGGCGTGGAGGCCTGTCCGAACAGCTCCACCTCTAAGATCCTGGCCTCGATG
>JAJDOL010000356.1 GCA_022340195.1 Chromatiaceae bacterium | reverse complement strand
TCACCATTTGGTCCCTGAATCTTGTATCGGATGTGTCACCTCCATGACTGCGTCGATTGTTCCCGGCTGGAGCGAACGCGCAAGTCGGACAGGCTCCTAGGAGGTCAACTCGGGCGATGTTGGGATCGGGCCCTCCCACTCGAAACGCGGCAGGCCGTCAAAGGCACTGCGTAATCCGAGATTCCAGCTCTGAGAAATCTGTTTCAGCATTGGGTCATCGGCATCAAGCTTGAGCCGTTGGTTGATCTGCATGGTATCGCGGGGGTAGATGACCACCTCGAAAGGCGGACCGACGGTAACGTTGGAGCGAGATGTCGCATCCAAGGAAACCAAACAGAGTCTCGCGCCATCGTCCAGACTCATCTCGGGTTTGGCAATGCGATCCAGCGCCGGTTTGCCGTATTTGCTCTCGCCGATCTGCAGATAGGGTGTCTCCGCGGAGGCGCTGAAGTAGTTACCTTGCGGATAGACGAGGAAGAGTCCGTGGGACTCGCCGCCGATCTGCCCTCCGAGAATCAACGTGGTTTCCGCACTCACACCGCTTTGGCTCAGAGCCGGACCATGCTCACGTTGAACGGCGAGACTGACTTTGCCCACGTAGTCGGCGGCCTCGAACAGATAATTGACGTTTAGCAGGTGTGGCCCCTCGGGCGGTTGGTCGAGATCGCGCCGAATTCGGTTGAGCACCTCCTGTGTCGTGGCGAGATTGCCGGCGGAGAGAAGCACAAAGATGCGCTCCGGTGCCGGATTGAACACGTGCAGCTTGCTGAAGGTGGTGACGTAGTCGACACCGGCATTCGTGCGCGAGTCCGCCGCCATCACAAGTCCCCCGTTCAGGACCAGACCGACACAATAGGTCATGTTTCTGCTCTCCTGCTCTCCCCAGTCGGGGCCGCTACATTTTAGTCCGAAAGCATGGCCGAAGAACGATCATCGCAATTCGGTCCGATCCGGGTGATCTCGGACACGATCTCCGGCTCGAAATCAGTAAGCAATCCGGTTGCGTGCAACGCTTACCGCTCGCAGAATGAGGGCACAATGCTCGTGCTCTAAAATTCGGGAACAACCGCGGCGAGGGCCATCAAGTTGAGTATCGACTGGGATCAGTATTCTTGCGAGGGATTCTTCGATGAGCTGATCGTAGAAGGAAAGGCGCGACCTCATGCCGTCAACCTGGTCGCCGCTCTTCAAGGCATGGAGCCGGACGAGCTTGCTGCCAGGCAGCAGGCCGCCGACCTCGCTATCAAGGAGATGGGCATCACCTTCACCGTTTACGCCGAGGACGGCGGTGCCATCGACCGTGCTTGGCCCTTCGATGTCATTCCGCGCATCATCTCCAAGTCCGAATGGGACCGAGTAGAGGTCGGGCTCAAACAGCGGGTCCAGGCGCTCAATCTGTTCATCGACGACCTTTACCACGACCAGAAGATTATCGAGGATGGAGTGATTCCAGCGGATGTCCTGGCCAAGTCCGTGAATTTTCGACCTCAGTGCGTGAATGTCGATCCTCCCTTGGGTATCTGGGCCCATATCTGCGGCTCTGACCTGGTCCGCGATGCCGACGGAACCATGTATGTTCTGGAGGATAATCTGCGCGTTCCCTCGGGCGTCTCCTATATGCTCGAAAACCGACTGGTTACCAAAAGGGTCTTCCCAGAGCTGTTCGAAAGCTACGCACCGCTTCCAGTGGACGACTATCCCTCCCAGCTTTTCGATACCCTGGCGGCCCTCTCCCCGCGTCCGGCGGATTACCCGGAGGTCGTTGTGCTTACACCGGGGATCTTCAACTCCGCCTATTTCGAGCATTCCTACCTTGCCCAGCAGATGGGCTGCGAGCTGGTGGAGGGTCGGGACCTCTTCGTCGATGAGGACGACTGCGTCTACATGCGCACCGTGGATGGGCCGGCAAGGGTGGATGTCATCTACCGGCGAATCGACGATCTTTTTCTCGATCCCGATGTCTTCCGTGCCGACTCGGCCCTAGGTGTCCATGGCCTGATGCGGGCCTGGAAGGCGGGAACCGTCACCCTCGCCAACGCTCCGGGGGCGGGCGTTGCAGACGATAAAGTCGTCTACGCCTTCGTGCCGGACATTATTCGGTATTACCTGGGCGAGGAGCCGATCATCCCGAACGTGCCGACATTCAGGTGCATGGAGCCGAGCGCGCTGGCGTACACACTCGATCACATGGAAGACCTCGTGGTCAAGCCCGCCAACGAATCCGGCGGCTACGGAATGCTGGTCGGGCCCGCCTCTACCAGGACCGAGCGCGAGGCATTTGCCGAGCTCGTTAAGAGCGACCCACGCAACTACATCGCCCAGCCCGCTCTCAAGCTCTCTACCGTACCCACCGTGGTAGGACAAGGCGTGCGTCCGCGACATGTCGATTTGCGACCCTTTATCCTGTCGGCGGATCGCCAGCAGGTCACTATGGGGGGGCTGACGCGGGTCGCTCTCCGCGAGGGTTCACTCGTCGTCAACTCCTCTCAGGGCGGTGGCAGCAAGGACACCTGGATCGTGGAAGAGGCGGAGGATTGAAAATGCTCTCGCGCGTCGCCGAGAGTATCTACTGGCTTGCCCGCCACCTCGAGCGCGCAGAAGACAGCGCCCGGATCGTCATGGTCAGCGCCAACCTGCTTCTCGACCTGCCCAAGGGAGTTGCCACGGGTTGGCGCCCTTTGGTAGACATCACGGGTGCGAATGACTTCTTCGAAGAGCACTACCGCGAATACGGTGAGCGCCAGGTAATGAAATTCCTTCTCGGCGACGAGCGACACGCGGGATCCGTACTCCGTGCAATGTCCTCGGCGCGGGAGAACTGCCGCACGATTCGCGACATCGTGCCAAGAGAGGCATGGGAGCAAATCAACGAGCTCTATCACTTTGTGCGCGATGAGCTCCAGCAGGGGATGACCAAGCGCGGGCGCCACCCCTATCTTCGCCAAGTCATCCTCGGGGTTCAGACGATTTCGGGTCTTCTCGCCGAGACGATGCTGCACGATCAGGGCTTCAAGTTCCTGCTGATCGGTCGCAACATAGAGCGTGCCGACATGACAAGCCGCATCGTTGACGTGCGCTCGGCGAGTCTGTTGCCGCAGGACCCGGACGATCCACGTCCCTTCGATACCTTGCAGTGGGTGAGCGTGCTCAACTCCCTGAGCGCGTACCAGATGTACCGCCGAAGCGAGCAGGTGCGCGTGCAACGCGGGCCGGTGCTACGTTTTCTGATCCAGAGCGCCGAGTTTCCGCGAGCGCTGCATCATTGCCTGGAGACCGTTCGCCAGTGCCTCGAAGGCCTGCCGCAGAACGAGGCATGCTTGCGAGTCGAGGGCCGATTAAAGCGTTTCTTGTTGGGATCGGAAGTGGAGCGGTTAACTCAGAGCGAGCTTCATACGTTTGTGGACGAGCTGCAACTGGGCATCGCTGACTTGCACGCGGAAATTGCCCGTAGCTGGTTCCCACCTCCGCTGGATGCGGCGATTTAGTATGCCCCGCACTGCGGCGGAGGACGCGGAATCCGAGACCTGCGTACGTATGGCCCGCGTCGAGCCGTCCGGCTTCGACGAAGGCGAGCCGCAGGGGATCAGCCACCATTCATTTGAACGGCCGGCTTGCATTGAAAACGGGTAGTGACCCGGCGACTCGCTCAGCCTACCGCCGCGACTGAGCCGGACCGACGCCCGTCGGCACGCCGCAGCTGTGCGATCCATGCCTTCTGACAGTTACGCCCTGCGCGCTCTTCCAGCGTCTGGCGGATACGCGCCCGCACCTTGGAGAAGGCAGCGGAACGTTCGCGGTGGACCTTCTCGCACCACAAGAGGTGGAAACCCAGTTCGGACTCCAGTGGTCGACTGACGGCCCCCTCCTGTAGATCGAAGAGCGCTGCGTCGAGCGTTCGGTAAAGTTGCCCTCGACACAGGGTGCCCAGACGCCCGTCGTCCAGGGCGCTCGGACACTCGGAGTGCTTGCGGGCGAGACTCGGGAAACGCTTCGCGCGCCCGCCGAGACTATCCGCGAGCCGCTCGATCCGGGCGCGGGCCACCGCCCGCCGGTTGTCTGCGAATTCCTCGTTGATCGTGATCAGGATGTGTCTTGCCGTGCGGCGTTCCGGTTGCGTGAAGCGGTCCTTGTGCAGCTCGAAAAAGAGTCGTTCGTCCAGCTCGCTTACGGCTGGCCGCCTTGCCGCGACACGCCGCATAACCGCGTCGAAAATCAATTCGCGGTGCAGTGCATGGTGAAGCGTGCTCTCGTCGAGACCGTTTCCGGCCAGATCGGCGTTGAAGGATTCCCGGTCCGGGTACCGCCCTTGGACCTCGGACACCGCATCGTCCAAACGCCCGGGCGGGATGATTACCTCCGCCGCCTCGATTGAGCCGAGCACGAGAGATTCCAGATCGAAGCTCTTGTCGGCTTGCCTGGCGATGCTTGCGAGTCTGGCCCCTTCCAGTCCGTCAAGTCCGGACAGACCCGCGGCCAGCGCGGCACGCAGCAGGTGGTAGCGGTGCTCCGGCGGTCGGTCGTGCGGCGGGTCTGCCCGCTCGGGCGAGGTGTCGGCGAGCATCGTCATGGGTCGTCCTCGTCGCTGTCGGAACGGTCTCCGGGGGCTCCCAACGCCCTTTCCGGGACCTGGATCCTACTCCGGCCACTGAAATGAACATGGTAAGAGAGAGCCTCAGGTGCCTCGCGAATGACCTTGATGACCTCACCCACTTC
>JAJDOL010000353.1 GCA_022340195.1 Chromatiaceae bacterium | reverse complement strand
AATCGAGGGTGATGTTGCGCTTCTTCATGCCGGGCTGGGCGTAGAATCGATCCGCTTCCCAGGGCATGGGGGCGAAAAAGGGCATGGCCAACCAGTATGCGAACTGGGGATACTTGCCCCTTACACGGATGCGGTAACTGTACCTGTCCACCACCTCGGCACCAGCAAACGGAATTGCGCGCAGGTCCAAAAAAGCTCGCTCTTCACCGAGTATCTGCTCGGGTGCGGCAGCCTCGATGCGCGTGGTCAGCCCTTCAAAGTCGTCGATATGCTCCTGCATTACGCCGGCAATGGGGGACTGTAACCAGGGTACGGCCAGGCGCTTGATCTGGTAGACGAAGTCCTCCGCCGTCAGCTCACGCGTCCCTTGGTGCGGAAAATCGGATAACCTGTTGATGTCGGCGAGTTCCGCGGGCGTGAGATCCAGGTAGCGCGGCTGCCCTTGTTCGTCCTCGGCAAAGGCAGGATGGGGCTGAAACAGGATTTCCGGCTGGATACGAATCAGATACTCGCTGTAGGCGATATCCTCGACCGGCGCATCAGCGGGTAGCCGCTCGCCTTCCGCGTCTCGATAAGTGGGCATCGGGACAGTCGCCGCTGACAGGGGAACCAGCTCGTAGGGTCGTTTCAGGAAATGATATTGAAGCGGTGGCTCATAGATCTGGGCAATGAAGGCGTACTCGTTGGAGGCGTAGGAGCGCACCGGATCCAGGTGCTTGGGTCGCTCGCTGAAGGAGCCGTAAAGGACGTTGTCCCCCGTCGAGTTGCGCGGATACGGATCGTTCCAGGGGGTATCGCCGCAGGCAGACGACAGAACCGCGAGCAACAGGGCAACCAGGATGCCCATCCATCGCGCTGCTGATCTTTCCATCATCGCGGCCCTTTCACCTACCCTCGAGTTCCGGTAATGTTAGGCTTTATTCCCGCCACGCGCTGACCTTGAGCGGGTCTTGCCGTCTCTCAGGCGACTTGCAGTCTCCGCCCGTATTGGGCAATCGGGAAAAAGCGGGGCCAATGATCGAAGCTCGACGTGGACCTTGTCGGCGATCCATACACATAGTTTAGGACTGGAATTCCATGGGCTTTTTACAAGATAAACGGGTGCTCGTCACCGGCGTCGCCAGCAACCGCTCCATTGCTTATGGCGTCGCGCAAGCTATGCACCGGGAAGGGGCACAAATCGCCCTGACTTATCAGACCGAAAAGCTCAAGTCCCGGGTCGAGGACTTGGCTGCCAAATGCGGATCGGAGGTCGTTCTGCCCCTGGACGTTGCAAGCGATGCGCAGATAGAGGCCGCTTTCCGTGATTTGTCCGGCCAGTGGGACGGACTCGATGCCATTGTGCATTCGATCGGCTACGCCCCGCGGGAACAGCTCGAGGGTGAGTATATCGACGCGGTCACCCGGGAGGGCTTTGCTATCGCCCACGATATCAGCTCCTACAGCTTTGCCGCCCTGGCCAAGGCCGGACGCGGGATGATGCAGGGACGCAACGGTTCTCTCCTGACCATGACATACCTGGGTGCGGTGCGGACCGTGCCCAACTACAATGTGATGGGTGTCGCCAAGGCGAGCCTGGAGGCCAATGTGCGCTACCTGGCCGCCTCCCTGGGTCCGGAGGGCACCCGCGTTAATGCCATCTCCGCCGGCCCTATTCGCACTTTGGCTGCATCCGGTATTGCGGACTTCCGGTCCATGCTCAAGCAGGTCGCAGACCGTACCCCACTGAGACGTAACGTGACCATCGAGGAGGTCGGTAACGCAGCGGCCTTCCTTTGCTCCGATCTGGCCTCCGGAATCACAGGCGACGTACTCTATGTGGATACGGGATACAACATCTTGGGGCTGGGGTGACCCGGAGCCGCTTTTGCGGTTGGAAACCGCTCTATCATTGTCCGCCGGCGCCTTACTCTTCCAGACCCTCCCCCAACGGAGTGCGTTCGATATCGGCTCGGCTTTCCAAGTCCGCCAGCAGGTCGTCATAGTAGGCGCGGCCGATGCCCTGCGCGAGGTTCTTGCGGATCTCATCACGGGTCGCCTTATCCAACTGCTCCAGTGAGCCGTCCAACACTTCAGACAGAATGACCGCAGCGCCGTCTCCGTCGGGCAAAGACAGGCTGCCGTAACTCGACCCTCCTGGTGCGGGACGTTTCAGTGCGAACGCGAAGTCGCGGATCGCGACCGGCACCTGCGCCGCGTCGCGCGCGACCAGCCCGAGATCCTCGACCTTCAAGTCGCCGGTAGCCACTGACAGGTCTTCGCCAGCCTTCAGAGCGTCCGCCAGCTCAGCGGCCTTGGCCAGAGCCGCATCCGCAGCGCGCTTTTCACGTAGCACGGTGACTATCTCATCGCGCACCTCATCCAGAGGTCTAGTCGTCGCCTCCTCGTGCTCTACCACGCGCAGAACGATTGCCTGAAGCTTGTCGTGCTCTGGTTCGATGAGGTCGCTGTTGTTGCCCTCCACGAGCACCTCGTCGCTGAAAGCCGCGGCGATCACCTGGGGATGGGCCAAAATGCCCTCCCCCCCGGAGCGGTCGATCCAATCACTGGTCTGAAGCTCGAGGCCAAGAGCCTCCGCTGCTGGCTCGAGGCTATCGGGCGACTCGTAGCTAAGGGTGGCCAGACGCTCGGCCCAATCGAAGAATTGACCCTCACTGTCGCGCTGTTGCAAATCGGCGATGAGTTGGTCTTTCACCTCTTCGAAAGGCTTGGTCCGAGCCGGTTCGATCTCCGTGACCTCGATCAGGTGATAGCCGAACCGGCTGCGAACGGCCTCGCTGATCTGGTTCGCATCCAGAGCAAAGGCGACCTTATCGAAGGCGGGGTCCATCAAACCCTGCTCGATGAGCCCGAGGTCTCCGCCCTGATCCGCTGATCCCGGATCCTGGGACAGCTCCTTGGCCAAGGCTGCGAAGTCCTCACCGGCCGCAATCCGCGCCCGGATTTCCTCGATCTTTGCCTTCGCTTCATCTTCCGCCGCCTCGTCGGCCGCCGCGTCGAGCGCAACCAGGATGTGCCGGACCCGTCGCCTTTCCGGCTGTGCGAAGCGGCTCAAATCCTCTTGGTATCGCTCGCGTAGCTCCTCGTCCCCTGGTATCTCGGCCGGCGCCATCGTTTCGGCGTCCAGCACCAAGTATTGGACCTTTACTCGCTCCGGAATCTGGAACTGCGACTCGTTTGATTCGTAGTACGTGGCAATCTCTTCGTCAGCGATCGGTTCATCTGTCAGGAAGGCAGACTTGGGTACGCGCACGAAGCTCAGGCGTCGCTGCTGTCGGTCCAGGCGGACACCCTCTTCGAGCTCTTTATCCGACAGAATCTCGGTCGCCAAAATAGCCCGCATCAGCTGAGTGGTGAGGATTCGCCGGCGCATGCTGTCCTCGAACTGCACCGGCGTCATGCCTTGCATCTCCAGCATGTACTCGTAGGTAGCGTTATCGAAGCTTCCGTTCTTCTGAAACGCGGGATTGCTGAGAATAGCTGCGCGCAACTCCCGCTTCGAGGCGTGTAGCCCCAATGACTCCGACGCCTGCAACAACAGGCGGTCCCGAATCATCTGATCGAGCACCTCACTGCGCATCTTCTTGTCGTCGAACAACTCGGGACGATAAGCGGATCCCAGCTGTTCGCGCAGACGCGACCTGAAGCTCCGGTACCGCTCGTCAAGCTCGCGCTGGGTGATCTCGGTACCATTGACACTTGCAACCACCGGCTCCGCGCCAACCCCGAGATAAGACTGGATGCCCCAAAGGGCGAAGGGGACGCTGATGAGGATCACAATGACCCAGGCGATCCAACCCTGTGCGCGCTCTCTAATCGTCTGCAGCATGGCGTATATCGAACGATTGTCAGTTCTTAGTCGACAGTGGACAGCAACCGCTTGCTAGTTCTGTCCTATCTCGATTTCTTTCCATAGGCTCGTAGGCCAGACTCATTGGACTAAGCTAAGGTCTCACAACTAATTTTCAGGACTCGGCCCAAACGAAAACGGGGTACCCGACAGGATACCCCGCTTTATTGAGTTTTGGGACTTCATGTTTTCTGGCGGAGTGGACGGGACTCGAACCCGCGACCCCCGGCGTGACAGGCCGGTATTCTAACCAACTGAACTACCACTCCGTGCTCGCTTGGTGGGTGCTGCAGGGCTCGAACCTGCGACCCTCGCCTTGTAAGGGCGATGCTCTCCCGGCTGAGCTAAGCACCCTGAAGACGAACGCTCATTGTACTGCGTCCTTCAGCGCCTTTCCAGCCTTGAAGGACGGTGTCTTGGAGGCAGCAATCTCGATCGTCGCACCCGTTTGCGGGTTGCGCCCCGTCCTTGCCGCCCGCTCCTTCACGGAAAAAGTGCCGAAACCGATTACCGACACGTTGTCCCCATCCTTCAACGCGACAGCGATAGCATCGGTTAAACCATCCAAGGCCCTAGCAGCCGCTGACTTGGAAATGTCTGCCGCGTCGGCCATGGCTTCGATGAGATCCGATTTGTTCATTATCTCCCCTCCTCTTTTTGACTTGATGAAGGCCTATCCAATTCGTCACTGGATGGTGCCTTAAGTGCCGCCGTGATTGTGTGTCGGTTTATAGCGATCGTGCCTATAGCTGTCAAGCAAAGGCATCAGGAGAGCCATTAACTCCGAATTCTCGCCAACCCGCTATCAAACCAGAGCGAACTCGTTGAAAACACGCCTATTGAAACAGCGCTCTCGTCTAGTCTATTTCGTTTGGGGTAGGCGCTGCTATTCCTACAGAAACAAAAATGCGCATTCAATTATTGACTTGAGTCAATCCCGCCTGCGTTTGGTCCAGCGATCGGAACCCCAGTTTCGAACGACGACGCAAAGCGATTCGGGAATTCTTCTCAGTGGTGGGTTCGAGCGCCCGTACCTTTCTTTTTGTCGACCTTCGATGTCGACTCGCTCTCCTTGGCCTCGACCGGACCCTCCTCCTCCGGGTTGGCCGCCTTGATCTCGGGAAGCTCGCTCAAGGCAATATCCAGCACCTCGTCTATCCAACGCACGGGCCGGATGCTTAGATTTTGCTTGATGTTTTTCGGAATTTCCGTCAAGTCTCGCTCGTTCTCCTTCGGAATCACGACCGTGTCTATCCCTCCCCTGTGAGCAGCCAGCAATTTCTCCTTCAGTCCGCCGATCGGCAGCACCTCACCCCGGAGGGTGATCTCTCCCGTCATGGCGACATTCGAACGGACCGGCACCTTGGTCAGGGCGGAGACCAGGGCCGTACACATGGCTACGCCTGCGCTGGGCCCGTCCTTGGGTGTCGCTCCTTCCGGAACATGGATGTGCGCATCGAACTTCTGGTGGAATTCTGGATCTATCCCCAGGGCCCGGGCACGACTACGCACCACCGTCATGGCCGCTTGGATCGACTCCTGCATAACGTCTCCGAGTTGGCCCGTATAGGTGAACTTGCCCTTACCCGGGACCAAGGCGGACTCGATCCGCAATAGCTCCCCTCCGACCTCTGTCCACGCCAGGCCCGTGACCTGACCCACCTGATCGAACTCGTCTGCGCGTCCGAACCGGTAGCGTTGCACGCCAAGGTATTTTTCCAGGGACTTGGGGGTTACTATGACCGAGGACGTCCGCTTCTTCAACAGCACATCCTTAACCACCTTGCGGCAGATCTTTGAAATCTCCCGCTCCAAGTTGCGTACGCCGGCCTCACGCGTGTAGTAGCGGATGATGTCACGAACCGTGCTTTCGCGGATGGCGATCTCCCCTTCCTCGAGACCGTTGTTCTTCATTTGTTTTGGGATGAGATACCGCTCGGCGATAGCGACCTTTTCGTCCTCGGTATACCCGGAAAGACGGATCACCTCCATGCGGTCCAGGAGAGCCGGCGGAATGTTGAGGGTGTTCGCCGTACCCACGAACATCACCTCCGAGAGGTCGAAATCCACCTCCAGGTAGTGATCATTGAAGGTGTGGTTCTGTTCCGGATCGAGAACTTCAAGCAACGCGGAAGCCGGATCGCCACGAAAGTCCATGGCCATCTTGTCGATCTCATCCAGCAGGAAAAAGGCGTTGCGCGACCCGGCCTTGGACAAATTCTGGATGATCTTTCCCGGTAGCGCCCCTATATAGGTGCGGCGGTGGCCACGGATTTCCGCCTCGTCACGCACGCCACCCAAGGACATGCGAACAAACTTGCGGTTGGTGGCTCGCGCGATCGAGTGTCCCAACGAGGTTTTCCCGACGCCGGGGGGGCCGACAAGACACAGGATCGGGCCCTTGAGCTTTCGGACCCGCTGCTGCACCGCCAGATACTCGAGGATGCGCTCCTTGACCTTCTCCAGACCATAGTGATCGGCCTCCAAGACCTCCTCCGCGACCTTGATGTCGTTTCGGATCCGGGAGCGTTTCTTCCAGGGCACGTTGACCAGGGTGTCGACGTAGTTGCGAACGACCGTAGCCTCGGCGGACATGGGTGACATGAGCTTGAGCTTGTTGAGCTCCGAGAGCGCCTTGGTCTTCACGTCTTTGGGCATTCCCGCCTCTTCGATACGCTTGCCGAGATCCTCGATCTCGTTTGGTGCCTCATCCATCTCGCCCAGTTCCTTCTGGATCGCCTTCATCTGCTCGTTGAGGTAGTACTCGCGCTGGTTTTTCTCCATCTGCCGCTTTACCCGGCCGCGGATCCGCTTCTCCATTTGAAGGATGTCGTTCTCCGATTCCATGAGGCCCATCAGATGCTCCAGCCTGGACTGCACGTCGATCATCTCTAGGACGCGCTGCTTTTCGTCCAGTTTTAGCGACATGTGCGCCGCCATGGTATCGGCCAGCCGTCCGGCCTCGTCTATGCTCGACAGGGAGGTCAGCACCTCGGGCGGTACCTTCTTGTTGAGCTTGACATACTGGTCGAAAAGAGTGACAGCCGAGCGCATTAGAACTTCCTGCTCCCGGTCGTCCGCCTCCATCAGCTCCGCCAGGGGCGTGATGTTGGCGGAGAAGGCATCGTCGGTGGTTACAAAGGAATCGATCTGCGCCCGTTGGTTGCCTTCCACGAGCACCTTCACGGTACCATCCGGGAGCTTGAGCAGTTGTAATATGTTTGCAAGGGTCCCGACATTATGCAGGTCCTTGACACCCGGATCGTCGACGTCCGCGCTCTTCTGTGCGACGAGAAGGATTTGCTTGTCGGTCGCCATCGCACTATCGAGCGCCTTAATGGACTTCTCGCGTCCGACAAACAGCGGAATGACCATGTGCGGGTAGACAACCACATCGCGCAGTGGCAAAACAGGAACTTCCTGTGTCAAGTCCGTCGTACTGGAGCTGGATATATTTTTTGGGGCCATGGAAACTATGTCACCAGTTGATGTCTTGCCCTTCTTGCGCCGTTACCCCCGCTTCGAACGCCCGTCCTCTGGCACCGTCTAGAACAGCCAAGACAATAAATGTATTCGGGTCTTGTGGAGCAGAAATTAGGGCGCCAAGGGCCTTCTTCAACGCGGTTTCGGCCTCTTCGCTTTATCGGGTCGCCTCGGACCCGCACCTTCAGCGGCAACAACGGCAGCGAAATCGCCCGATCAATCGGATGCAGCGAGCTGTTTGTCGACCCCGTCATAGATAACGAAGGGATCGTTCTCACCGGCGATGACCGAGCCATCGATGACTACCTTGCTGACGTTGTCCGTCGACGGCAGGTCATACATGATATCGAGAAGGATCTGTTCCATGATGGTGCGCAGACCGCGGGCGCCCGTTTTGCGCTCCATTGCCTTGCATGCGATTGCCGTCAACGCATCTTCGCGCAGCTCCAGATCGCAACCTTCCATCTCGAAGAGGCGGGCATATTGCTTGGTCAGAGCATTCTTGGGCTCGGTCAGGATACGTACCAAGGCTTCCTCGTCCAGCTCCCCGAGCGTGGCAACCACCGGGAGTCGGCCGACAAACTCGGGTATGAGGCCGTAGCGAATGAGATCCTCCGGCTCGACCTCACGCAAGAGCTCGCCGACCTTCTTGTCGTCGTCCTGACTGTGCACCTCGGCAGCGAAACCAATCCCGCCCTTTTTCGAGCGATTGCGGATTACCTTGTCGAGACCGGCAAAGGCGCCGCCGACGATAAACAGGATATTGGCGGTGTCGACCTGCAGAAATTCCTGTTGCGGATGCTTGCGCCCACCCTGAGGCGGCACAGAGGCGACGGTACCCTCGATCAGTTTAAGCAGTGCCTGCTGAACGCCCTCGCCGGACACGTCGCGCGTAATGGAGGGGTTGTCCGACTTACGGGAGATTTTGTCGATTTCATCGATGTAAACAATACCCGTCTGGGCCTTCTCCACATCGTAGTCGCACTTCTGCAACAGCTTCTGAATAATGTTCTCGACGTCTTCGCCCACATAGCCCGCCTCCGTCAAGGTGGTAGCATCGGCGATGGTGAAGGGAACGTTCAGCAGTCTCGCCATGGTCTCGGCCAACAATGTCTTGCCGGAGCCAGTGGGACCGATTAGCAGGATATTGCTCTTGGCAATCTCGATATCTTCCTTGGCATCGCTGGCCTCGAGACGCTTGTAGTGGGTGTAAACGGCGACCGAGAGGACTTTTTTTGCATGATCCTGCCCGATGACGTACTGATCGAGGATGTCATTGATTTCCCGGGGCTTGGGCAGCTTGCTGGTCGCATCGCCGATGCCCTCCTGCATCTCCTCACGAATTATGTCGTTGCACAGCTCGACGCACTCGTCGCAGATGAAGACCGACGGGCCTGCGATCAGCTTCCGCACCTCGTGCTGACTTTTGCCGCAGAACGAGCAGTAAAGCAGCTTGGCATCGTCGCTTTTGCCGTGATTATTGCCACTCATCGACAGCGCTCTCCGGAAGTTCGTGAGGTTTGAGCGGACGCGCGGCACCTAATGCCCACTTGGCCGAATGCCCCCGCAAGGCAGCTCCATATGCGTGACCGGGTTGGTTCCGAATCCCGATACCCCTGGTCGAAGCTCCGCAAGACGGCCTCAATTCCCATCGCCGTTCCAACGCCCTCTACGGAGATTGACTCAATCATAACTGTTTGCGGAGAGATGGCAAGACAGTTGGCCCGCTGCGTTCCGGGTAAGGTTGAACGTACAAATCCGAATAAAAGGCGATCTAATAGGACGCAGCCGACAACGACCGCAGCAAATTGCCAAAACTCCTACTCCACCATTGGCGTGGTGGCTCCCCGCTCGTCGAGAACCTTGTCGACCAGACCGTACTCCACGGCGGCATCGCCGCCCATGAACCGATCCCGCTCTGTATCCTCTGCAACCTTCTCGACCGGCTGCCCGGTGTGATAGGCGAGAATCCGGTTTAATCGGTCCCGAATGTGCAGTATCTCGCGGGCATGGATGTCGACATCCGTCGCCTGGCCCTGAAAGCCCCCCAGGGGCTGATGGATCATCATCCGCGAGTGCGGAAGGCAGAAGCGCTTTCCGGCCGCCCCTCCCGCCAGCAGCAATGCGCCCATACTTGCCGCCTGGCCGATGCACATCGTGCTTACGTCCGGTCGGATGAAGCGCATGGTGTCATAAACCGCGAGACCTGCAGTCACCGACCCACCGGGGGAGTTGATGTAGAGATGGACATCCTTGTCGGGATTCTCCGACTCCAAAAACAAGAGCTGGGCGACTACAAGATTCGACATGTAGTCCTCGACCGGCCCCACTAGAAAAATGACGCGCTCCTTGAGCAGCCGCGAGTAGATATCGAACGACCGCTCCCCGCGGGCCGTCTGCTCGATAACAATAGGGACCAGCCCAAGGTTCTTCGGATCCCAACCGCTTTCGTCGGAAATCGTGCTCATAAGCTGCTCATCACATCTTTTGCCAAAATTTCGAAACAAGGGGCAGCCGACGTCATCGGGTTACCGCCGGCTCGCTCAGCGCCGCGAATGTGGTCGGATCATCCTCAACTGTAACCTGATCCAACACCCAGTCTACGACCTGGTTCTCGAGGGTCAGGGTCTCAACCGACGCCAGGTGCTCCTTGTTGGAGTAGTAATAGTTGATGACATGCTGCGGATGCTCGTAGGTCGAGGCCATATCTTCTACCGCCGCGCGGACCCGTTCCGGATCGACCTCAATGCCATTGGCCTTGACGACCTCGGCGATGATCAGGCCAAGGGCAACACGCCGTTTTGCTTGGGGAATAAACAGGTCGTCGGGTAGCTCGAAATTACCGCCCCCAGCGCTCTTGCGGGTCTGTTCCTTGAGCGCCCCGATCTCCTGTTTGATGAGGGCATCCGGCAACTGGATTTGGTTCATTTCCAGCAACAGGTCCATGGCTCGGTTCTTGACGCGAGCGTCGATCCGCTCCTTGAGCTCACGTTCCATGTTTTTGCGTACATCCACTCGAAACCCGTCGAGGTCACCGTCGGGGAAGCCAAAGGCCTGCGCGAAATCCGCATCCAAATCCGGAATCATCGGCTCCGCAACGTCGCCGACGCGTACATCAAACGCGACCGGCTTCCCTTTCAGATGCTCGGCCGGATAAGCGTCCGGAAATTTCAGTTCTAGTCGTCGTTCGTCCCCTGTCCGCATCCCCACGAGTCCTTCCTCGAACCCTGGGATCATACGCCCGAGACCCAGCTCGACCGAGGTGTTTTCCGCGGAGCCGCCTTCGAATGGCTCGCCGTCCAGCGTTCCGGTAAATGAAATCCTGAGCCTATCACCCGATTGGGCCGGACGTTCCACCGCCTTCCAGGTCTTGCGCTGCTCGCGTAGCCGCTCGAGCATTCTCTCCAGATCCGAATCCGTAACCTCTGCCACGGGGCGCTTGAGGGTCTTGCCTTCCAAGCCACCCAACTCGAACTGGGGCAATACCTCGAAAACCGCCGTATACGAATAGCGCTTGGCGGATGCGTCGATATCGGCCTCGATCTGCGGCATCGCGGCCGGTCGCAGCTCCTCCTGGGCGACGGCCTCGGAAAAGCTCGACTGAACCATCTCTCCGAAGACCTCTTGGCGCACCTGCCCGCCGTAACGCTGACGCAGAATCTTTACCGGCACCTTCCCGGGGCGGAATCCCGGCATGCTGGCGGAGCGGGCGAGCTCGCGAAGACGCTTTTCCACTTCAGCATCGATCGGCTCATGTTCCAGACCGACCTTCATCCGCCGCTCGAGTCCTTCTCCGCTTTCCACTGATACTTGCATCGTCTCTCTCTACTCCAAGCCGGCGCCGGGACACAAACTGACCCTTTACCAGCCGCTGCCTAACTTTTTGGATTCAGTCGAGCTTCGCCTCAGTTAAACGTGTATATCAATTACAAACGAAGTCTACATGAGAGCCGACTTCAAGTCGCGATGCAGGCGTTCATTTGCGGATGAAGTTTTCTTGTTCTTGGACTTCTGCCGAAGAATCGACTTGACTGGCGGGGACGGCGGATCGGTTACCCGACCTCCCGCGGAACGCCGCGAAGCAAAAAAGTATAACTTTTCATACGAGCACATTCCAAGAAAGTTTCGGTGTCAAAATCGGTTATCGACTCCCCGCTCCAGTTCGCCTTGCCGGCGTAGCTCCCGCTTGAGGATCTTCCCTGCGGCGTTTCTCGGCAGAGTCTCGCGCAGCTCGAAGCGCCGCGGAATCTCGTGGCGACCCAAGCTCGTCTTGCACCAATCCCGCAACCCCACCGGATCCACCAGCGCCCCCTGGTTTGGCACGACAAAGGCAATGGGGATCTCTCCGTGGAGCCTGTGGGGCTCGCCGATTACCGCCGCATCGGCAACGTCCGGGTGTCGGTAGAGAACATCCTCGATCATGCGCGGATAGACATTCATACCGTTTGTAATGATTAGATCCTTGATGCGATCGACGAGAAAAAAGTAGCCGTCCGCGTCCCTATATCCCAGATCCCCGGTACGAAACCAGTCGCCGAAGAAGCACTCCCGGGACTGAGCCCCGAGTCCCCAGTAACCTCGCATCACATTGGAGCCACGGACACAAACCTCACCGTGCTCCCCGTTCGCAAGCCAGGTCCCTTCCGGGCTGGCGATACGCATCTCGACCCCCGGAATAGGGAGTCCCACGGAACCCGGTTTGCGTGGCCCTGAAAGTGGATTCACGCAGGTAACGGGACCACATTCCGTCGGTCCATCTCCCTCCAGTACCGGAATGCCGAAGCGATTCTCGAAGGATGCCATCAGGGCTTGCGGCATAGCGGCACCGCCGGACACGCAAAAGCGAATGGATGCCCACTGATCCCGGATCTCTTCGTCCATTCGCAACAACAAACCGTACATGCTCGGCACACCCAGGAAAACGGTCGCGTCAAGATCGGATATGGCTGCGCTTACGAGCTTTGGATCGAATCGATCGACGATCACCAACCCGAGGCCATGAAGCAGGGGTGTGAGCATGCCCACGGTGGCAGCAAAAGCATGGAACAGGGGAAGCACTACCAGCACGCGGTCCCGTCCGGGCTCCAGATCCAGTGCTTGCATTATGCTCGCCGCATTCGCGATCAGATTGCCGTGGCTCAACATAGCCCCTTTCGGCCGGCCGGTTGTGCCGGACGTATAGAGAATGGCCGCCAGGTGTCCGCTGGTGTCTAGCTTCAGAGCGGGTGGATCTTTGTCATTTTCAATGAGCTCATCGAGGGCAGGCACCGACTTGTCCCCCTTTCCGATAACCACCGAGAATTCGAGCTCGGAGACCGATGTCCGCGCCTTAGCGGCCGCTTCCCCCACGGCCTGATGGAAGAAGAGCCCCTTGGTGTCGGCATCGCTCAGAATGAAGGCAATCTCCTTGGGACTGAGCATCAGGTTTATTGGCACTACGGTCGCGCCGGCCTTGAGAATTCCGAGATAGGCGACCACGAACTCGGGCACGTTCGGACAATAGAGCCCGATCCGGTCTCCGAGCTCGACGCCTCGTTCCGCCAAGCCTGCGGCAACTCCGTCGGATGCCCGGTCAAGCCGCGCAAAAGTCCAGGTCGGCCCGGCGCTCAGGAGTACGGGTTGGTTGCCACGGTCGCGGGCGACGGCGCGGAATTTGCCGGAGATGTCGTCGCGATGCTCTGTGCTCGTACTCATCGGTCCGGGAGTCTGCGGGTAGTTGTTTCAGCTTGATGCGCGTGAAGCCTTGGGACTCGTTCCCCCAGCCAGCAGCGGCCTTATGCCGACACGCGCTTCTCTATTAGATGACTTTCGAGAATCCCACCGGCTCATCCTTGGTCGCCCGGTAGGCGTCGAAGACCATGCATATGTTGCGGATCAGCAACCGACCTTTGGGAAGGACAGCGATGCGCTGCTCGTCGAGCTCGATCAGCCCGTCGTCCTGCATGGGCCGTAGCTTGGCGAGCGCATCGTCGAAATAATCGAGAAACTCGATACGCCAGCTGCGGTTCACGGCGGAAAAGTCCAGCTCGAAGTTGCAGATCAGACTGGAAATGACATCGCGGCGAATCTCGTCGTCTCGGGTCAGCTCGATTCCTCGGAAGATCGCCAACCGGCCGGCATCGATATTGTCGTAATATTCGTCGAGCGAGCGCCGGTTCTGGGAGTAGCAGTTACCCACCTTGCCGATCGAGGTCACACCGATGCCGACAAGGTCGCAATCCGAGTGGGTGGAATAACCCTGAAAATTGCGGTAAAGACTTCTGGTGCGCTGAGCAAGTGCAAGCTCGTCATCCGGCCGCGCGAAGTGGTCCATGCCGATGTAGACGTAGCCGGCATCCGCAAGAAGATCGCCGGTGGTCTTGAGAATGTCCAACTTGGTCTGTGGGGGCGGCAGGGTCTCCTGATCGATACGCCGCTGGGGCATGAAGCGCTGAGGCAAATGGGCGTAGTTGAAGACGGACACGCGGTCGGGGGCGAGCTCGACGATACGATCAAGGGTCCGCACGAAACCGTCCACCGTCTGGAACGGCAATCCGTAGATCAGATCGATGCTGATGGATCGGAATCCCGACCGGCGCGCTGCCTCCAATACCGCGAGCGTTTCCTGCTCCGTCTGGATGCGGTTGACCGCTTTCTGAACCGCTGGATCGAAGTCCTGGACGCCCAGGCTCATTCGATTGAAGCCGAGGCTCCGCAGTAGGGCGACAGACTGCGCGTCGGCCTCCCGCGGGTCGATTTCGATCGAGTATTCGCCGATCTCATCGTCTGCGAGCCGGAATCGGCGCCGCGTGTTGTCCATGAGCTCGCACATCTGGTCCCGGCTGATGAAGGTCGGGGTCCCACCGCCCCAGTGGATTTGCTCTACCCGTCGGTCGGCCCCGAACAAGGCGCTCTGCATCTCCAACTCCAGGTAGACCCGCTCGAGATAGGGCTGGGCGCGGCCTCTGTCCTTGGTCGCCACCTTGTTACAGGCGCAATAAAAACAGACCGTGTCGCAGAAGGGAATGTGGAAATAGAGGGAGAGGGGCCGCCCGCTCTCGTTGCTGCGGGCACAGGCTCGGCGATACTCCGGCTCGCCGAAACCATCGTGAAACTCCAGGGCAGTAGGATAGGAGGTGTAACGCGGACCGCTCTGGTCGTAGCGTCGGATGAGATCCAGGTCGAAGTCGATGGTTTGATCCATGAGCCTCGTTAGTCGCTGTCCTCGCCGATTTCCAGACCCCTGCGATGGGTCTCATTGATCTGCCTGAGGAGGGTGTGGAAGGGAATCTCCTCCGAATAACGCTCCGCCAGGTCCATGAAGGGCAGGTCGTCGCGTCCAAATACATAGGTCCCTTCCTGCATGGAACGATAGATGCTTTTGACGCCCTCTTCCAGGGGATCGAGGAATGCAGGAAACCTGTTGAGATCCTCCAATTCGTACTCGAGGCATTCGCGAAGATCCCCGACCTCGAAGACCGCTTGGCGCACCCATTCGACGTACTCGTCCACACTCTTTGCACGTCTAAGACTCATAGCTTCTCCAACTCTGCCTCGAACAAAGGATGCAGCTCGGTGAGCTGCTCGCGCCTCATCAGGAAAACGCCCTCGCCTCCCCGCTCGAACTCGAGCCAGAGAAATGGGAGATCCGGAAAATGTCGCTCCAGTGTGGCGGCCGTGTTACCTACCTCCAGTACCAGGACACCGCCCTCGTTGAGAAAGGCCGGAGCGTCACACAAGATGCGCAGGACCAAATTCAGGCCCGTCTCGCCGCCGGCCAGTCCCAGTTGCGGCTCTTTTCGATACTCTTCAGGAAGCGACGCCAGCTCCGCGGTACTCACGTACGGAGGATTCGACACGATTACATCGTAGCGACGCTCCCCGACACCATCGAACAGGTCCGACTCGAGCACATGTACCCGCTCCTCGAGATGGTGGCGCTCCAGGTTTCGGGACGCCACTTCCAAGGCTGTTGGCGAAACATCCGCGAGGTCCACTTCCGCCTCGGGTAGATAGACCGCACAGGCGATGCCGATACAACCGCTTCCCGCACAAAGATCCAACACGCGTCGGGCCCCTTCCGGCTCGATCCAGGGATCGAAGCCCGCCTCGACCAACTCGGCAAGGGGTGAACGCGGTACCATCACGTTCTCGTTGACGTAGAATTCCAGACCGGCAAACCAGGCACGATTTGTCAAATAGGCCGCCGGCTTGCGCTCGGTGATACGCCTCTCCAGGAGATCGCAGACCGCCGCGCGTTCCGGAAAGGTTAGCCGGCACTCACGGTAGATAGCCGGCAGGTCCGGTGGGAGGTGTAGGGCGTGCAGTACCAACTGCGCCGCCTCGTCCAGTGCGTTATCGGTTCCGTGACCGAAAAACAGCTTTTCGGCGTTGAAGCGACTGGCACCCCAGCGTATGAAATCCTGAATAGTAAGAAGCCCTTCGGGTGGACTTGGCATTTATACTCGACTCTCAGATATAACAGAGGCCGCACGGAAATGCGGCGCGATAGCGTAAAGAATAACATCTTCAGCACGGTCTCTTCAGCCGAAAGCGCGCCGACGAAACCTCGACATGCGAACGCGATTCCTATCCAGCCTCAGCTTTCAGATAAGCGCTGCCTTCCTGATGCTAGTCCTGCTTTTTTCAGCGGTGAGCATCTATTCCCTCGGCTCGTTCCAGCGCCAATTGGCTTACGATTCGGTGGTCGATATCGCTGGTCGACTGGAGCTGACGGCACAGCGTCTGCATACCCAGGCTATGAACTACGAGCAGAACGCGCCTCGGGACTACAAAACCTACTATCGGGATGTCCGGCTCTACTACCAGGATCTGATTTCTCATGTCGAGATCTTCGACCGGGTGGTCGACGATTTCATGCACTGGGACTTTCGCGGTGAGATGGAGGGATTTCTACCCTGGCTCCGACCGAATGTCGGCAGTGGCGTCATCGAAGCGATCCGAGATTTGGAGAACACCTGGTCCGAATACCGTGCCGGCTTGTTTTCGGCTCTGGGACCGGATTTGGACGAGCCACGGCTGGAATACGCCGCGAAGCACAACCTGGCGAACCACAACTTACTGGAACAGGCTACGAAGACCCTCACCGAGAGCCTGCGTCTGTGGGCTGCCGCCGAGCATAAGAAAGTCTTGCGCGTTTCCCTGTTGCTCGTGGTGGTCGCCGGGACCCTCGTGACCTTGCTCATCCTGGCGATCCTTTACGTCAGAACCCTGGCGCCCCTGCGGCGAACCATCACCGGAATCCGGCAGGTGGCGGACGGCGACTTCGGTCGCCGCATCCCGGTCGGTGGAAACTCGGAGGTGCGTCAGCTCACTGAGAGCTTCAACGGGCTCTCTGGGCGCCTCGACGTGCTGTTCAAGCTCATCGAGCGGCTACAGCGCGGAAACGATCTCGATGAGGTAATCGGCTTTCTGAGTCGGGAGTTTCCCGAGCTGTTGCGCATCGACTGGATCGGCGTCGTCCTGCTCAGTGCCGATGGCGTCAGGGCACGCCTGGAGGTGAGCTATCTGGACGGTGAGCCGGAACGCTCGAGCGAGCCGTTCTTCCAGGTTCAGGGAACGCTGCTCCAAAAGGCCCTCGACGACGGTACGCCTTTTCACGTCTCTAATATGCACGAGACGGCAAATGCCAACCCACATTATCAGTTTCTGCGTTCACTGGTGAAACGAGGTTTGCATGACGCAATTCTGTTGCCGCTGACGCCCCAGACCCTGACCCCGATCCCGGCAGTCGTCGTCTTCGCGACACGCTCGCAGGGAAGTTACGATGATGCCCATCTTCGGTTTCTCGACAACATCGCCCTGCTGATTACCCACAGCTTCGGTCGCACCGTTCGGCTCGTCGAGCACGGAAGACTTGCCGCTATCGGCGAGTTCGCATCGGGCATTGCCCACGAGCTTCGAACTCCTCTTTCGACCCTATCCCTTGCCATCGATTACTTCGATCGCGCGGCTGCCGACGAAAAGGCCTGCAAGCGGATCCGCCTCGCCCGTCAGGAATCGGCGAGAATGCAACAACTACTCGAGGAAATCCTCCTTTATGCCAAGCCTATAAGCCTTGATCTTCAACCCTTGTCGGTAACCGAGCTATTGGAACGGTTCGTCGAAGACCACCAGGACTTGGCAGCGCCGCGGACCCAGAGAATCGTCTTGGAGGGCGGGCAAAGCGACGCTTATGTCATCGCCGATAGGGACCGCCTCATTCAGATCTTGGTCAACCTGACCCAGAATGCCTGCGAGGCGGCGCCGGAGGGTTCTAAAATCGCCTGGACCCTCTACGACGACCCGCGAACGAGCTCGGTTACCCTGGAAGTGAGGAATCCAGGCACACCAATCGCCTCGGAATTATTGCCGCGCCTGACAGAACCCTTCTTCAGCACCAAGCCTTCTGGTACCGGGCTCGGGCTGGCGATCGTTCGCCGCTTGACGCTTCTCCTCGGCGGTGAGTTGTCGTTCAGCTCGGTCGAGACCAGGGGCACCTGCGTGCGAGTTTCGCTTCCCAGGTTGGCAGCAACGGAGGGAGGCAACGAATAAGGCGGATTGACGAAAAAAGGTTCCCGAGATTGAGCAGGATTTTCGTCTGTCTGCAAGGCACACAAAACCAGCTATGTAACCCTTTGCGCAACACAGCAGGCGGGCGAAAAGACAAGCAAGGGGAGTACTTTTTCGAGAGAAATCGCCTAAGCCCCAATCCTTCCCGGTCCGCCACCGCCGACTACCCAGCCTTGCCCGAAAAGCGGAGCGCGGTAGTGAGGCTTCGCGCTCCGCCGGCAGTCCGTGTGTGGGCGATCAGTCAGGCCGCTTGCTTTTTGTCTGCGACGCGCAAACCTTCGCTGTCGACGTCTGCGCCGGTACCAAGACCGCGCCGCACGAGATCGGCCAGTGAGATGTCGTCCAAAAAGCTGAAGATCTCATCGCTGAGCTGATCCCAAAGCGTGTGGGTCAAACAACGTTGACCGTCGCGGCAGTTTTCTCGACCGCCGCAACGCGTAAACTCGACCCACTCGTCGACCGCACAGATGATGTCGGCGATGGAAATCTCGTTGGACGGCTTACCCAAGTAGTAACCGCCACCCGGACCGCGCACACCCCGAACCAGCTGTTTTCCACGCAATGCCGCAAAAAGTTGCTCCAGGTAAGACAGGGATATGCCCTGATTCACGGAAATATCTGCGAGTGTCACGGGCCCTTTGCCGGAGTTCAATGCGAGATCCAGCATCGCGGTCACGGCGTATCTGCCTTTGGTTGAGAGTCTCATGGTGGTTAGACCTTATGTGTTCTTACTGAGAAAAAGCGCCGACGGCGCATGTTCTCTCCCTCTAGCCTGCCCTCGCCAGAGAGGAGAGGAAACCGCTTCAGGTCGTCGCGAACCGCTCGGGTTTCAAGCTAGCTCCGGTGGACGCAACGCCGCGGACTTCATTTCCGCATAAACTACTGAGAAAAAGCATAGCTATATCGTACTAATTCAGTCAAGAATTTTTCCGCTCTTTTCTCGCGGCGACGGTAACTGGTTCTCTGTTAGTTATCCTAAACGGCTTGGGGTTCCCCAGCGACCCGCCCTATTCCGGTCTCGGGGCGAATCAAAGCAGGGTTGGGGCGAGTGCCTCGGCAACCGAATCGACTGAAAGATCTCGTCGTGCAGCAAAACTGTGGCCCTGCGTGACACAGAAAATCAACCATTTAGACAGAAATAGGTTGACTTTCCACTTGGTTTCCAACGCCGGGTGGCGGTAATGGTTTTGGATCGGCAGCATTGTCTGACGCAAATTCAGAACCTCGACCTGCCCGGCATCATGATAGGCGCGAAGAAGCGCATCCGGATCGGGATCCATCGTCCTGTGCACCAATCCGTCCTCGTAGGGAAAGTAGTAAGTAAGCCGCAGAAGCGTCGTGTAGGGCGCCTGCTCCATGATTTCCAGGTGTAGGTCCTGGTCCCCCTGGAGCACCGAGCGCTCGTCGCCCTGGATCCTCCGCAAATCGGGCACCAGACGCATCAGCGCACGGTAGTTCTCCTCGCAAAGGCTCATCAGGTCGCCAACCGTGGGACGTCCAGATCGAAAAAGAGAAATCCCCCAGGGATACTGCAATGCCTGCATGATCGCGGGAGCTTCTCAAGCGGTCGGTTGCTCTTGGGCCTTGATTTGCCTGCGTACTTCGACCATGTCGAGCCCCTTTGCCTTGTCTAGCAATTGGCGGAAGGAGCCCTCCGGAAGCGCCCCCGGCTGGGCGAAGATGATGATTTGCTCGCGGAAGATCATCAGGGTGGGGATGGAGCGGATCTGAAAGTGGGCGGCGATATCCTGCTCGTCTTCCGTGTTGACCTTGGCGAACAGGATTTCGTCGTGGTCTTCCGATACCTTGTCGTAAACCGGAGCGAACGAGCGACAGGGTCCGCACCAGGGAGCCCAGAAATCAACGACCACGAAATCCTTATCCTTAATCGTTTGCTCGAAGTTGTCTTTGCTCAGCTCTACCACGGCCATTGGCTATATACCTGAATCAGAAGAAATCGATGCCAAATACTAACAGAATCCCCTGAGCCTCGCAGGACGCCCGACTCGACTTGCCCTGCTTCTTTCTCGCTACATCCGTTCTCACATGCGAGTCGCGTCAGGCGCGGACCGACTTAGGCGATTGCCGGAAAACGTTATACCAGGATGCGCCGGAATTTCGTTCGTATTCAAGGCGTTCCAACCGGCGCATAGCAGGCTATGTAACGGTTGGCACAACGCAAAGACGGACGAAAAGATAAGCAGGCTGGTATGTCATTTGGCAGAAATCGCCTCAGCCGCCGGCGAGCATCATATTCATCATCAACTTGTTCAGCCGGCCTACGAAAGCCGCAGGGTCGTCGAGCTGTCCGCCCTCGGCAAGCTGCGCCTGATCGAGCAGAATCATTCCCAGATCGCCGAAACGGATCTCGTCGGCTTCGGCCTCCAAGCGCCTCACCAGCGGATGGTCCAGGTTGATCTCCAAGATCGGCTTGGTCTGCGGGGCATCCTGTCCCACAGACTTGAGCACCCGTGCCAGATTGGCGCTCATATCATGCTCGCCGACCACCAGACAGGCTGGCGAGTCTACCAAGCGGGTGCTTGCACGCACCTCCTCCACCCGGTCTCCCAGGCACGTCTTGAGCCTTTCGAGCAGCTTGCCGTGCTCCTCCTTCGCCTTCTCCTTTTGCTCCTTCTCTTCCTTGTCGGCCAGGTCCCCGAGATCCAGATCGCCCTTGGTGACCGACTGCAGGTGCTTGCCCTTGTACTCTGTGAGACTGTTCACCAGCCACTCGTCCACCCGGTCCGAGAGCAGCAGCACCTCGACATCCTTCTTGCGGAAGACCTCCAGATGCGGGCTGTGGCGCGCCGCCGCGGGGCTGTCGGCAGTTATGTAGTAGATCTTGTCCTGGCCCTCCTTCATGCGATCGATGTAGGCGTCCAGGGTCTCGATCTGGGCCTCGCCCTCGGTCGCCGTGGTCGCAAACCGCATGAGACCGGAGATACGCTCGCGATTGTTGAAGTCCTCCCCCGGCCCCTCTTTCAGCACCGTTCCGAACTCCTTCCAGAAGGTCTGGTAGTCATCCGGCTTGTCCTTGGCCATGGACTCCAGAAGTCCCAGGATGCGCTTGGTGTTAGCCTGGCGGATGGTGTCGATTTTGCGATTGTGCTGAAGCAGCTCGCGGGAGACGTTGAGCGGCAGGTCGTCCGAGTCCACAATCCCTTTGACAAACCGCAGGTAGCGCGGCATGAGCTTGTCGGCCTCGTCCATGATGAAGACCCGGCGCACGTACAGCTTGACACCGTGCTTCTGCTCCCGGTCCCAGAGGTCCCAGGGGGCGCGCTTGGGCAGGTACAGCAGGGCGCTGTACTCGTTGGTGCCCTCCACCCGGTTGTGGGCCCAGGCCAGGGGCTCGTCGAAGTCGTGGGAGATGTGCTTGTAGAAGTCCTTGTACTCCTTGTCCTCGATCTCGGATTTGTTGCGCATCCACAGGGCTGTTCCGCGATTGACCTGCTCGTACTCGGGGGCCTTCTCGGCTTCCTTGTCTTCACCCTCCTCCGCTGGCATGGCGTCCTTGACCATCTCCACTGGAAGTGTGATGTGGTCGGAGAACTTGCCGATGATGCTGCGCAGCCGCCAGGAGTCGAGAAACTCCTTCTCGTCCTCCTTCAGGTGCAGCGTTACGTCGGTCCCGCGCCCGGGCTTGTCGAGGGTCTGCAGGGTATAGCTTTCCTTCCCGTCCGACTCCCAGCGCACACCGTGCTCGGGACCCAGGCCCGCGCGCCGCGAAACAATCGTGACCCGGTCCGCGACGATGAAGGCGGAGTAAAAGCCCACGCCGAACTGGCCGATGAGCTGCCCGTCCATGGTCTGATCGCCGGTCAGCTTTTCCAAAAAGCGGCGGGTCCCGGAGCTGGCGATGCTGCCGATGGTTTCCATCACCTCCTGCCGGCTCATGCCGATACCGTTATCCGAAACCGTCAGGGTCCCCGCCTGCTTATCCACGTCCACCCGGATGCGAAGATTGGGATCCTCTTCGAGGAGCCCCTCGTCCGTCAAAGACTCGAAGCGTAGCTTCTCGGCCGCATCGGAGGAGTTGGAGACCAGCTCCCGCAAAAAGATCTCCTTATTGGAGTAAAGGGAGCGGATAACCAGATCCAGAACCTGGCTCACCTCGGCCTTGAACTCGAGGGTTTCCGTGTGTGTTTCTGCTGTCATTTTGTTTCTACACCCGTTCGATCAAACAAAAGGTCATGTGCGATTAAACCGTAGAGGATACAATCTCAAGGGTTGTGCACGCGCAGGGCGTGTACAGAGGCGATTTCTGTTGACAAGGCTACCCGTTTGCACGTCTTTTCGCCCGTCTTCCGCACTAGGCCGACAGTCGTCTGCTTTGCGTCGGTTCGGTAACTCTTAAAGACGAACGACAACTCCTCACCCTCGGGCAACTTTGCTTCGCCAATCGCCTGAATGTAGTCATAACATACACATATCAAGGGCTTTCCGAGATGGATGCGAAAATCGTCGCCACCAAACCTTTCGACGGCCAGCGCCCGGGCACTTCCGGTCTGCGCAAGAAGGTCAAGGTCTTTCAGCAACCGAACTACCTGGAGAACTTCGTCCAGGCAATTTTCGACACCAGGGAGGACCTCAAAGGCGGCGTTCTCGTCGTTGGTGGCGATGGCCGTTATTACAATCGCCACGCCATCCAGATCATAATGCGCATGGCCGCCGCCAATGGCGTGAGCAAAGCGTTGGTAGGCCAGGGCGGCATCCTCTCTACTCCCGCCGCCTCCTGCGTCATCCGCAAGCACAATACCCAGGGCGGCATAATTCTCTCAGCCAGCCACAATCCGGGCGGTCCGGAAGAGGACTTCGGCATCAAGTTCAACGCTCCCAACGGCGGCCCGGCTCCGGAGACCATGTCCGAGGCCATCTACGCCCGCACCGGCGAAATCGACAGCTACCGGATACTGGAGGCAGCGGACCTGGACCTGGACCATACTGGGGAGATGCGGTTGGGCGACATGGCCGTCCAGATCATCGACCCGGTGGACGACTACGCGGACTTGATGGAATCGCTGTTCGATTTCGATGCCATCCGCCGGCTCTTCGAGTCCGGGCAATTCCGGATGCGCTTCGATGCCATGCACGCCGTTACCGGTCCCTATGCCACAGAAATCCTGGAAAACCGAATCGGTGCCCCGGCGGGCACCGTAATGAACGGAAAGCCGCTCGAGGACTTCGGCGGCGGCCACCCCGATCCTAACCTGGCCCATGCAAAAGAGTTGGTGGCACAGACCCAGGGGCCCGACGGGCTCGACTTCGCCGCGGCTTCCGATGGAGACGGCGACCGCAACATGATCCTCGGCAAGAATTTCTTCGTCACTCCCAGCGACAGCCTGGCCGTGCTGGCGGCCAATGCCCATCAGGCCCCCGGCTACAAGGACGGCATTGTCGGCGTGGCACGTTCCATGCCGACCAGTCAGGCGGCGGATCGCGTTGCCGAGGCCCTCGGGATCGAATGCTTCGAGACCCCCACCGGCTGGAAATTCTTCGGCAACCTGCTCGATGCCGGTCGCATCACATTGTGCGGAGAGGAGAGCTTCGGCACCGGCTCGGACCACGTGCGTGAGAAGGACGGCCTGTGGGCGGTGCTCTTCTGGCTGAATCTGCTGGCAGCGCGCAAGCAATCCGTTGCCGATATCGTCAAGGAGCACTGGCAGCGCTTCGGGCGTAACTACTACACCCGGCACGACTACGAAGCCGTCGACTCGGAGGCCGCTAATGGCCTCGTGGACCACTTGCGCCGCCTGCTGCCCAGCCTGCCGGGGAGCCGGCTCGGTGGTATCCCAGTCGAATACGCCGACGATTTCGCCTACACGGACCCGATCGACGGCAGCCGATCTGAGCGTCAGGGCGTGCGCATCGGGCTCGAAGGGGGCTCGCGCATCGTCTTCCGCCTCTCCGGTACCGGCACCCAAGGCGCCACCCTGCGCGTCTACCTGGAGTTTTTCGAGGCCGATGCCGCAAAGCACAACCAGGAGACCCAGGAGGCCATGAAGCCTCTGATCCTAATCGCGCGCGAGCTGGCGCAGATCGAGTCGAGGACGGGGCGCGCGGAGCCCGACGTCATCACTTGAACCGCACGGACTAACCTCCTTCGGAAATGCACCCTACGGCGTTGCGAAGTTCGGCGTAGGGCGCATGCCGAAAGGGCGATGCGCCGTTTTCTTCAGACCCGTATCTAGCCAGAGTGAGCGCCGAGCCAACGGTCCGCACAGCGGACCCTATGCTTAGCCGATCGGCTTATTGTCGGATTCGCTGCTCAGTCGTCTAGAATTACGCCAGGATCCACATCCGAGCGAGCTCGCCGCATATGGCCACCACACCCGATCCACTTCGCGATCTTTACAAGAGCCTGAGCGGCAAGGGCGCTCTGCCCCTGGATCCGGATGATCCCTACTATGTGCCTATCCTCCAGGGGACGCCGGAGAAGGATCCCATCCTGATGCTCTGGCAGCGCCTCGACTGGTCCGAATCCGAGAGCGTCAACCTGCTTACCGGATTTCGCGGCAACGGCAAGAGTACCGAGTAGTGGACCTCTTCTCAGGCCAAGCTGCCAGCCTCGCCTTTCCCCTGCTGCACGTCGTCTACACGATTCCCCC
>JAJDOL010000348.1 GCA_022340195.1 Chromatiaceae bacterium | reverse complement strand
CAGGTGATCTATGCTACCGCGAAGCGGTGTGGGGCATGGTCGGGTTGCATATCATTCACAAGACACCGACTGCCCCCAATTTCGTCTTTGCCACTTTCGAGCAGGTGGACAACCTATTGACCGAAGACGGGCAACCGGTCGAGGCCCCAACAGGGCTGGTTGTAAACGACGGCGGTGAGAGTGTTTCCACGACACCCGGGTTGGTCTATGAGGACGGCGATCCACCCTCGTTGACAATTGACGGAGACGAAACCAACCCCGCCGACTACTGCACGAATCCAGGGAAGCGTTTGTTCTATCTCGAGAACGAGGACAACGACGAGCTTCCGAACGAGGGGTACATATGCCAGAATTTCCGCAACCGATCGGTTCCCTTCTCCGTGAGATCGGTCAATGCGGCCGCCCAAAGCGCCATAAGGGGATACAGCAATCAGAACGGGATCGAGAAAAATCCGTTTCAGTTCTACAAGCTAGTAAATGTCCAGCCGGAGCCGTTTGATCGGACAGAGATCAACTCTGATCAACTCTCGGGCAATCGGTCGGAAGCGGTCTTCTATCTGGCAAACATCGTGGTCGAGACGGACTATTCGCTTCAGAATTTCAGCGGCCGTCTCACCGGTGGGCTCAAAAGCGACCTACCGGCTAATTTCATGAGTTTCAATGGCAGGGAAACCTACCAGAACGTACTCACCTTCCAAGGTGCTACTTTGCAAGCGACGTCCAACATGGGGGGATGTATGGGCTGCCACGGGGTGGCTCAACTCGGCGGTAACGATTTCAGCTTCGTCCTCGGCGGCGGGCGCGTGGCCCAGCCGGAGGCCCCGGAAATCACTCCGCCGGGTACTTCGAACCCGGCACCAGATGTGCCCTGAGGAGCCGGAGCTCCGACGAGCAAGCGGCTCCCGAAAAGCCGGCGGGATTCCCCCTCCAACCCATACCCGTGGTTGGAGCCCGTTGGTTCTCCGAGGCGCTCGACCGTTATGAGATTGCAATGAAGAGCCGATTCCTGCTCTCGATGTCGGCGCTGAATCTAGAATACACGCATTCTTGTTTTCAGACCCTGCCCGGACTTCTGTCGTCGCTCCCCTGAACCGCAATCGCAAGGAAGAACGATTGGCGAAGGACTCGCCGAAGCGGGTGGGAACGACTCGCGTGCGGCGCGATGGCAGATAGAGGAAAAACGAGATCCGGTGGTGCCATGGCGGAATTAATGGACGAAGCATCGACGCGTTTGCCCACCCGCTTCGGCAACATGCTCGTCAAGGTCTATCGAACGGGTCTGGGGTCGGAACCCATGGCGATCATCTCCGGATCGCCGCAATCCGAGCCTATCGTCCCAGTTCGAGTGCATTCGGCCTGCATGACCTCCGAGGTGCTCGGATCGATGAAATGCGATTGCAAGACACAGTTGGACTGGGCTCTGCAATACATCGCCGATGCGCAAAACGGCGTGGTTATCTATTTGCCTCAGGAGGGCCGCGGCGTCGGGCTTGTCAATAAGATACGCGCCTATTCCCTGCAGGAGCAGGGTCTGGATACCCTGGATGCCAATCGTGCGCTGGGATTGCCGGACGACGCGCGGAGCTACGAGGATGCGGCGTCGATTCTGGACGACCTCGGCATTCGTAGAATCCGGTTGCTGACGAACAACCCTAAGAAAGTCAATGCGCTGAAAACGCTCGGCATCGATGTGTGCGAACGTGTGCCGTTACCTGTCATGCCGAATGTGCACTCATTGCATTATCTAAAAACCAAGCGGGCGAGGATGGGCCATCTTCTCGAAATAGGAGGTGAGCCCCCGACTGACGCGCAGGTATCGGAAATGCGACGCCCGGTGGTTCATGTCAATTTTGCATTGGACTGCAACGGTCGGACCGCATTGGATACGGGTCAATCCCTGCAACTATCCTGCGCAACGGATTGGCGCCGGGTTCACGAGCTGCGAGAGCATTACTCGGCCGTGGTCGTCGGAGCCAGGACGTGGCAGCTGGATTCACCGCGTCTGACGGCGCGTCGGGAGCACCTGGGTCGCGAGCCGCGTCGGCAACCGGAAAGGGTCATATTCGCGGGTCGGAAGACTGTCGAAGTGGTCCCCGACGGGCGCCGGACATTCGTCGTTGGAGCAAATAGGCGCTACGCGGGCGGCATCGGAATCGAAGCCCAGGACCACGGCGTCGTTGCGCCACTCGAGGTACTGCATCGTTACGGTATTCGATCGATTCTCGTTGAAGGCGGCCTCACGCTGCTGCGCTCTTTCATTCGTGACGGACAGGTCGACTGCTTAACAATATATGTGCGCTCGGATTCCAAGGACCGGGTGGTGGGTGCGGTTGATGCCGCTCTCGCCGGTGTACCAGTGCCCGTCCTGCAATATGAGAGATTCGGCGAAGGCACACTGGTCAGCGGAATAAATTGTCAGGATTTTTTGAGTCAGCCGAATTGAGCTGTTGCCGATGAGCGTGGAGCAAAGGCGCGCGAGCCCTCGTGAATCGAGCGGCAACGAGGTCAAGTTCCTGATCAGCGGTGGTCTGAATGTCCTCGCCAATCGTCTCGCCAGCCCGCAGGTGGTTTTGCCCTGGGTGTACAGCGCCATCGGCGGACCTTTATTCCTGATCGGTCTGCTGATCCCAAGTGTTCGCGCCGGGGGATTGCTGGCGCAGCTGACGATTGTTCCCACATTACTTGCACGAAAGACCAGAAAATGGGCCTACGTGATTGCCAGCTTTGTGCTTTCCGCTGCGCTGGTATTGGTCGACGCCGCGTCCTTGGCGTCCGGTGTGGCTGCTGCAGTGGGCATGTTTTTTGTCTGTACCTTGACGCTGGGCGCATGCAACGGCATTGCCGTGCTGACGGCACAGGAAGTGATGGCGAAGGCCGTAAAGCACGAACGTATCGGCAGGTTGCTTGCCATTCAGGCATCCGTCGGGGGGCTGATGACGATTGTATGCAGCGGCTTGGTTGTTTTCTTTTTCCCGGACTCCGCCTCGACAGGTCACCACCTGGTCTTGATCGCTACGGCCGCCGTCGTGTGGGTCTGCGGAGGTGTCGTGTTTGCTCTGATCCGGGAGCCGCCGAGCGAGGTCCAGCCCAAACGCTCCGTTTGGATTGAAACACGTCGTGGTTGGAACCTCCTCCGGACGACGCCCTGGTTCAGGCGTTTCTTCGTCATCCGGGCCTTGTTTCTTTCAGTGGGATTGGCGACACCTTTCTACTCGATACACGCCGCGACCGAGTATCACGCCGGAGCCCAGAGCCTGGGTTATTTCGTGATGGCTGCGGGGGTGACCAACATATTCAGCGGGCCCATCTGGTCCAGGATGCTCGCTACGAATCCCGGCCGTGTACTCATCTGGTCAGGTGGCTTGGCGGCGGCAGCGGGTGGCGTAGCCCTGCTCCAGGCAGCGGTCAACAGCTTGCCTTTGCCTCTGGTGTACGTTGCCGTTTTCGCATTGTTGGAGCTCGCCGTAGAAGGGCTGACACAGTCGTCGAAGACCTACCTGGCGCTTATGGCTCCGCCCGATGATCGCCCGCGTTTTCTGGCTATCAGCAATGCGCTGTTGGGTGTTCTGGCGATCGGTTTGTCCGGACTTATCGGAGTTATCGCACATACGATCCACATCTATTTGGCTCTTGGCGTGCTGGTAACGCTGGCTCTGGTAGCCAGCGTCAGTGCGGTGACGTTGAAGCCGGTTTCGACGAGCTCGGCCGGCTGATACCGGTCGGGAAATGGAGCATAGGATGTCAACGAAGCGTATTGGCTTGGAAGTCACCAGGGTGCAACGGCGGCTTGCCCTCTGTGTCTTTTTCTCCTGTGTCTGCTGCCTGACGGCACGAGGCGATCCGCGGGTCTCGGGTCCGGGTGCCGGTGTCGGCATAGGGCCGGACCTTCCCGCGGATCTGGAAGGTGGGGCGTTCAATGCCGGTTTGCGCCAGGCATCCGACTTTGCGTGGACCCAGTTCATTGCCCTGAACTGGTTCGCGGTCCCACAGAGCAGTGGAGTGAACAAGCGGGGCGCGCCCTATCGCGGGGAGATTGCTCCGCGAGGTAACGGGACCGCGCGTCCCGTTTGGGAGACATTCTGGGCGAAGACCGAGCTGTTTCCCGGCAGCGGGGAGCCGAAGGGATTCGACCGGGCACAGACGTCGGACGATGCTGCCGACGAACCGCCTCTATACCGTTACGATCCTGCGGTTGTTGGACGTTATCCCGGGCTGGAGCCGGGTTTGGTGCCGGCCTGTTTCGAGCATGAGCTCACCAAGGAGCCTCCCTGGATCGAGCTGTCGGAATCTCACGAAGTCGGGCCCGAGAAGATGTACGCGGGCATTGCGCCCAGCGAAGAAGCCCTGGATGACGCTTCCGACCGACGTATCCGGTACGCGGTTAAGGTGAACAGGGACTTCTATCGTTACGTGGCGGAGAAGGGTTGGCTCGGCGGTGGAAACCCGAATTCGACGATTCCGGCCGGGGCCACGCACGAGTACGTAAACAGCCGGTTCCGGAGTCCACCAGCCGGCTCGACCGATTTGGTGAGCTTCCCGAACGGGTCGATTCAGATCAAGACGGCCTGGCGGCGTCTGAGCGAGAAAGAAAAATCGTCCGGACGTTTCCATACCGCTATCGCCCGCTCATATCAGCCACAGGACCCGTCGAGGCATTACCACGGCCGGAAGGGCAATCCGACGCTGCCCTGTTACCTGGATGCTGAATGGGGGCTTGTCGGCATGCATATCAAGACCAAGACGCCGTCTGCACCCTATTATATTTGGAGCACATTCGAGCATGTGGACAACATCAGGGATCAGGCGGGAAAGGCGGTCGAAGACGAGGACGGCCGATTGATCCGCAATGCGGATCAGTCATCCACCGATCCGACCATTCGATCGCGGAATGCGGTGGCGGCCGATCCGGCTACACCCGAGACCATCCAGAGCATGTTGCCCGCAAGCGCTTCGGCCCATCCGGGAAAGAGGCTCTACTACACGAATAAGACCGACACGCCGACAACCCAGGGAACGATTGCGGTCAATCGTCGTGATCATCCCATCCCGGAGCCGGTGATCGCGTCCAATCACGCGGCACACCAAGCCATTAGGAAGTATCTGGATGAGCATGAGCAGAGCGACCGACTCATCGACGGGTCATTGATACACTACAAGCTCATTAGCGTGCAATGGAGGCCGGCCGATAAGCCGGTGCCCGGCGAGGATCTGCGCGCGGATCCCGCCGCACCCGACGAGGTGCTACGCTACCCCTTGGTTTATTACATGGCCAACATCGTCCTTGAAACAAGTTATCGGTTACAGAACTATAGCGGTGTTGTCCAATTCCCTCTTTCTTCTCCCTATGAATCGATGGGCGTTCAGGATCTGATTACCGATTTTGATCGCCAAGCCGAGCCGGTGAGAAACGTTATGTATGACGCCCGGAAGCCCAATGGCAAGATACCGGGCTACAATATGGGTGGCTGCATGGGTTGCCATGGTCAGATGCAGATAACAGGTTACGATTTCAGCTTCATTTTCCGCCGTGGCCGGGTTGATGCGCCCGAAATGAGTGATCCGATCCGCACTTCGTTGGCAGATATGGTTCATGGGAGGAATTCCAATGAATGATTCCCCGGCGACTGTCTTCAGGAATTCGGTGCATCCGGCAGTTGATAGGGATGCGCGTTCCAAGCGTCACTTCGATCGTCACCGCGGCCCGGTTACCTGCGTTGCCGGCATACCGGGCCGGTGTGCCGCCGTGAGCTCCGGGTACGATTCCGCGCTCGGCATCCTGGATTTTGAGCGCGGTGTCATCGAGCTACTGGGGTACCACCGCCACCTGGTGAATCGAGTGGTCGTCAATCCTTCTGGAACATTGGCGGCCTCCTGCTCGTAGGACTACACGGTTTGTTTGTGGGATCTCAACACCCGGAGACCCCTCAGGGTGCTGCAGGGCCATTGGGACGACGTCGAGGATTTCGCCTTTGTCGATGACGACACGGGTATATCCGTATCCCGAGATCGCCGAATTTTTATTTGGAATCTGGATACCGGATCTATCGATCGCGTACTGGAAAAGCATGATCGGGATGTACTCTCGGTCGAGTATGCCAAGGGGAAAATCTATTCGTCCGGGGACGATATGACCCTTCGGCAATGGGACCTGGAGACCGGCGACCTACTGCGCACCTGGGGACCATTCGAGGTGGAAACGGATACCTGCTCGATCGATTTCCTGTACGACCGGGTGGTGCTGGGTTGCGACGATGGGCGGATTCGAATCTTCGACTGCAACACGGGCGAGTCCGTTCGACAGATCGATGCTCACCGCTCGGGTATCAAGAAGGTCGCCGTTTCTCCCGTTACGGGTGACATACTCTCGGCGGCCTACGATCAGCGCGTCCTGGTCTGGGACGCAACGAGCTTCGAGCTCAAGCTGGAGTTGGAAGGCCACGCGGCCACCTGGGAACGCTCGTTCAACTGGGCGCCCGACGGCAAGAGTATCCTGGCCGGTACATTCGACGGTACGGTGCTCCGCTGGGGAGCAACTGACGGCCGACTCCTGGCCGAAATTGCCGGTGACGCAGTCCCTGCCGGCAATGCTTGCTTGAACGACGTTTCCGCGTTGAGGAATGGGTTGACGGCAACGGTCAGCGATGACGGCCGCGTCCGCCTGGCGCGGTTGTCCGCCACGGGGTCGGAGTGGAAGCAGTCCGCCATACCCCCCTCGGGCCGGGTGCTGATGAACGCGGTTTGCCTTGTCGGCTCCGGTCATTCGGAGCGGTCGGACGGGTTGTTGCTCGCCGGCGCCCATGATCAGAAGCTGCACCTGTTCGATCTGGTGGATGGGCGACTGGGTGAGGAAACGGAGCTGGTACTGAACGAGGGTCCGATCAACTGCATTCGGGTTGCACGGGAAGAATCTGGATCCGGTGACGCATTTGTCGCTTGTTACAGCGGGGCGGTCGTTCGGATAGCGCTGGACAAGGATCGAGGGGCGGAAATAAGCCAACGGCTGTCCATTCATGATGGCGCCGTCAAGTCCGTGCGGATCCATCCGCGTGAGCAATATGGAGTCAGCGCGGCCGCCGATGGGTCGATATTCTCCTGGGGCTTCGATGGTGAGATTCGATTCAGGTTCGCCGGACACACGGCCATCGTGGATGATGTGGATTTCGACCCGAGTGGGCGATTGCTGGCCTCGGTGTCGCGTGACTTTACGGTAAACGTCTACGACTGCGAAAGCGGACTGTTGCGACATTCGGTATTGTTGGGCCGCCAGTCGCCAAAGTCCGTCTTATTCTGGGATCGAAGCACCATCATCGTCGGCAACTACTGGGGTGACCTCTGGCGCGTCGAGCTTCCACAGGAGAAAGTCCGCGCATTCAGGATTGCGATAAACGGCATCAGTAGTCTCTCACGTTGCGGCGACCATATTGCGGCCGTTTCCTACGACGGTAGCCTGTGCCTCGTCGATCCAGCCGATATGTCGGTGGTCGGTCGGATTCGCGCAATGCAGCAAAAGCTCGACGGATTTGAGAATTCGGCGAGCTTCGACTGATCTTTGCCCCGTCGGCTTCGACAGGGTAGGGGCGCTTGTCAGGTGACCCGCTTCGTCATATTGGCCACCCCGAGGAGCGGAAGCAATTGGTTGTGCGCTTTGCTGGATTCTCATCCCCGGATACTCTGCCACCATGAGCTTTTCAATCCGGAAGGGGTTCATCTCGCATTATCGCAACGCGGAAAAGACTGGGTATTGGGCGATAAGAAGATGCAGGAGGAGGCTCCGCTCGACCTGCTCGATGAGGCCTGGAAAAATACCCTGGGTTTCGATGTCGTCGGATTCAAACTGAACCTTGGGCAATCGCCGCTCGTTCTCGACGAGGTGCTCGCCGATTCCGCCATCCTGAAGATTCTGATCCGGCGGAGAAACCGGGTTCGTACCTTCGTTTCCGAAAAGATTGCCGAGATGACGGGGCAGTGGGAGAGCTACCCGGACAGCGCCTGGGATGATCGACCCAAATCGCTGACCCTGAAGCTGGACGAGCTGAACGCGCATGTGGCGAGAAACCGGGACTTTTATCTCGGTATCCGCCAACGATTGGAGGATGACGGGCAACAAGCCCTCGAGCTGGAGTACGAGAACCTGGGCTCCGAGCAACTGCATCGTCGTCTGCTGCGATATTTGGGTGTCGACCCTGACGTGGCGCTCAGCGCAGCTACGAAGAAAATGAACAACAGCCCTCTACATAGGATGATCAGCAACTACGCGGAACTGACAATCGCGTTGTCCGGTACCGAGCTGGAGCAGGACTTGCTGGAAGACGATTACCAAGGAGACGCTGATTTTGGAGAGCATGGCCAATAGTCAGCGTTTCCCCGAGAAGGCTCATAACGATGAATAGTCGCAATGACGATGTCTGCTACAGTGGGCAGGGTTACTGGGACCAGTACCATCGCATTGATTTGGATAAAGACGCCGGCCGTACCCTCCAGCAGGAAACCTGGCTTCATTGCTTCATTCCGCTCTTGCAGCAACACGGGGTTGCGACCGTTCTGGATTTGGGCTGTGGCTCCGGCTACGACGCAATGACGCTGACCCAACTGGGTTTTCAGGTTAAAGGAGCCGATATCTCCGGTATTGCGATCGAGCATGCATGTGCGCAGGCGGCGGCGGCAGGCCTGGAAATCGGCTTCTTGGAGCATGACATTGCGACCCCGCTCCCCTATCGCGATGGGGAATTCGATGCGGTGATCTCGAACCTGACGCTGCATATGTTTCGAGCCGAGATTGCAGCGGCGATCGTCGGCGAAGTCATGCGATGCCTTACGCCAGGCGGCCTCTTCATGTTCCATGTCAACTCCACGGACGATATCCCCTTTCGCAGTAAGCTGCAGCCGCCGGTCGTACCCTTGGGCGACGAGTTTTTCCTCTTCGGAAACGGACAAACGATGCGCTTCTTCAGCGAGTCGGACTGCCGGGACCTGGTCGCCGGATTTTCCTTGCTTCAGCTTGAAGCTGTCCGAATGCTGAGACCGGATGGACAAGTGCAAAAGTGTGCCTGGCGCTGTATAGCGCAGAAATCCTGATGTGGTCGCTGGGATAAGCTGATCCAGCTTTCTGTAAACCCGTCTCACACCTATTCCTCGGACTCGGCCGATCAACGCGACAAAAGACTGTCTGGTCACGATCTCGGACGCAAGCTTCAGCATTGCGACCGAGGTGTTGCTCTACAGCTTTCGCAAGTACAACCCGGAATTCGACGGCGACGTCGTCGTCATCACCGACGATCTGCCTGAAGATCACCGCGAACGTATAGGAAGGCACGGCGCCGTCCGGTTCGAAGCTCCCGATCCGAGACTCCGGGCTGCGGTCGAGGATCTGCAAGGAAAAGAACCGAGGCTGCGAGGAATCTATCGCCGCCTCTTTTCCCTCGAAGTATTTCGTCTTTCCGCTTACCGTCGCCTGGTCTACGTCGATAGCGACATCTATTGCTCGGGAGACATATCCGAGTTGTTTACCCGTCCTGAGACCCTACTTGCCTGCCCGGACGGATTCACCTACGAGGACAGGGTGATGGCCATGATGACGGAAGATGCTCCATCTGCTCCCGCTGAGCGTTATGGAAGATCCTTCAAGAGCTCTTTCAACGCAGGCGTGCTCGGCATCGGCGAGTCCCTGACAGGCGAGGAAACCTACCGGGCACTGCTCGGCATGCTGGACCACGCGACCTGGCGCCGTATGGGACCTTCGAAGTTCACCGACCAAATGGTGCTGAATCTGTATTTCGAGGGACGCTTCACGGCACTTCCCGCCAGGTTCAACTACATGGTCTTCCTGGAGGAGTATCAGAAATGCCTGGATCGGGTGTCCTTGCTCGATGCCCGCCTGGTTCACTTCGCGGGCGCGATAAAGCCGTGGAACCGTTACGACCCCATCGATCTTGCGCGCAGGGCGCCGCAGTTCATCAAGTTCATCGATGTCTGGCGTGAGCTGTTGGAGGAGGCGCGCTCAGGCGTAGGACCCGGCGGAGCACCGGCCGCTGTTGCAGAAAGATGCCGGCGCCAGGCGGATTGGA
>JAJDOL010000274.1 GCA_022340195.1 Chromatiaceae bacterium | reverse complement strand
TTCGGCGGTTTGGGCCAAAAACCCCTAAAGGCTCCACACCCCAGCAGCTGTAAGAAACGGCTGATAGCAACGTGGTCCCAATCTGATTTCCCTGTGATGTCCGGGCAAAACGGGCGCGCGTGCCTTATATTCCTAACCAGGTTCGCACCTGACCCCCGGGTCGACTCCGGACCTCAGGGCCGATCCAGGGGCCGGGTGACCGAGGCCGTTAGGTAGCGGCGTCCACGCCCCTGAGCCCCAAAGCCCTCAAACGTGCGCGGTGGAGATCCCTCGGTGCAAGGCAGTCTCGATGCTCCGGGTAATCGGAGGCTATATCAAGGGGGACGAAAATGGCTGGGGATGGAAATGACACGACGGCGGTGGCGTCAACGAAGAGGCGGCTGGTTCTTTGTTTCGACGGAACCTGGAACACACCCGAGGACGAGACCAACGTGTCGCGCATCTACATGGCGATCGCGGACAGGGAAGGCGACCGACAACTGAAATTCTACGATGCCGGCGTCGGCACCACGTGGGGTTCACGCATCCGCGGCGGTGCCTTCGGACTCGGGGTCAACGAGAACATCCTCGAGGGTTACTGCTGGCTGATCGACAACTATCGCCCGACCCCGGCGGGCGGGCAATGTATCGTCGAGCCCGCCAGTACGGCGGCAGGACAGACGGGCGAGGAGGAATTCGAGCACGGGGACGAGATCTTCCTGTTCGGTTTCAGCCGCGGCGCCTTTACGGCGCGAAGCCTCGCCGGCTTACTCAACGCCTGCGGGCTGCTGCCCAAGACTACCCACGCGGCGCGCACCCCGGTCGACACGCGCGCGGTTCAGCGGGCGTGGAAGCAGTACCAGAAGGTTCCCGCAGGGACCGACCCGCGAACCGACGAGGGATGCCGCGCCTTCCGCAAGGAGCACGCCACCTGCAACGTGAAGGTGCGCTTCCTCGGCGTGTGGGACACGGTGGGTGCCTTGGGGGTGCCGGCGTTCGGCGGGTCGGCCCTGCCGCGCAGCTACGGGTTCCACAACACCGACCTGTGCCGGATCGTCGAGCACGCCTACCAAGCCTTGGCGATCGACGAGCACCGTCGCGACTATGCTGCGGCGCTGTGGACTCAGCGCGATCCGATCGGCACCAAATCCGTCGAGCAACGCTGGTTTCCCGGCGCGCACGCTAACATCGGCGGCGGCTACGAGGATGATCTGTTGCCGGAGCTGTCGCTCAAATGGATGGCGGAGCAGGCTTGTCGGCTGGGGCTGGTGTTCGCCCGTCCCGCTGCTGTGGCCAACGATAGTGCGCCGACGCCGACCTCGCACCCTGAGGCGGAGCGATGCAGGAATGAACTGAGGGAATTTCAGCTCGACGGCTCGGAGCTCTTGGCGCCGGTGCGTGACTCGTACAAAGAGTTCATGTTCGGGCTCTATCAGGCGGGGTCGATTCTCCGCTCGGCAGCGGAGTCGGCGGGTAAGGGTGTGAAGGGCGTATGGGGCGCCCTCGGCTTCGGCAACAAGGATGGCGCCGATGTTGCGACCGAGGTCGAGGGTGAGACCGGCATCGACGGGCGCTACTACCGGCCCATGCTGGCCAACGGAACAGGAGAGGTTATCGATCCGAGCGCGAGTGCCAAATGGGCGAGGGACTCGCGCTACCGGCCGCGCAATTTGGCCGCCATCGGGCGCGCGGGAGCAACCGCCGAGCCGGTGTCCGCCGCCGCAGATCAGGCGAACGTCTAGGGAGGAGCGAGCGTCATGGCAATTTCTTCCGTGCTCGATGTCGCCGTCGGGCTGGCCTTCATCTACGCACTATTGAGCGTCCTGTGCTCGGGGCTGAACGAATGGGTCGCGCAGATGCTCGGTCGTCGCGGCCGCTTTCTTCGCGAGGGGCTGCGCAATCTCCTCGGTGACCGGTGGTTCTATCTGCGCCTCGTCAACCATCCCCTGATTTCCGCTTATCGCCGTGATGCGGCCGGGAGAGCGCAGAAACCCTCCTATCTTCCGTCCGAGGCGGTCGCGCAGGCCTTATTCGATGTGCTCGTGGTGAAAGCAAGCCAACTGGATCCGGAGAATAAGCCCGCGCGGGACAGTGAGCCCTTGGACTTCAAACAGGTCAGGGACGCCGCCGCCAAATGCCGGGAGGAGGGGTACGCCATCGGGACCGCCTTGCTACCGCTGCTCGACCAGGCGGACAAGGATATCGCCGCGGCGTCCAAGGCCGTGGCGGCTTGGTACGACAGCGCGATGGAACGGGTGACGGGCTGGTACAAGCGCAACGCGCGCAACTCGCTGTTCCTGATCGGCGCGGTCATGGCCGTGGTCCTGAACGTCGATAGTATCGAAATCACACGGACGCTGATGCGCTCTGACAGCCTGCGTGAGGCAGTCGTTAAGGACGCGTTGGCGGCCTCGGCTACAGGCAAAATCGGAGGTGTTCAGATCATGAAGGACGGTGTGATCGTGACCCCGTCACCGGACGACATCAAGGCCCTAGTCGCGGCCGGGGAGCAGCTCGAGGCCAAAGGACTTCCCATCGGTTTCTCTTGCCTGGCGCCCGCATTCGACGCCAAGCCTGGTAGCGATGCTGCGGGAATCCGCGCTTTGGTCAAAGAATGCGCGAAGGCCGCTAAGGATACGTCAGGTGGCGCCATGATTCTGAAGGTAATCGGTTGGTTGATTACGGCGTTGGCGCTTACCCTCGGAGCCCCGTTCTGGTTCCAATTGCTCAACCGATTAGTCGACTTGCGCGGTGCGGGTGCCAAGCCGCTCTCTGCGTCCGGGAAGGATGGCAAGGGAGGCAAGGAGGACGGGGCGGTGACGGCGTGACGTCGCCGGGGCCCGAACCTGCGCCGGAGCTGTTCGGGTCTGCGGCGCTGAGTCGGGACCGCCGTGAGCAAATACCGCGACTCGAACTAACCCACGGTGTGCAGGAGCCTTTACCGCAGGAACTGCCGGATGAAATCCCTGACCGCTTTCTTTCACGCTTCGACCGCGAGTTTCCCACGCGAGATCAACTCTAGAATTGCCAATTCGATTTTACCGGGTCGCCGATGTCCCGTTCGTGCTCAACTGCCGCTACGATGCCTGCCCGAAGGCCCGTGATCTGGGTCTCGATAGACATGCTGGGCATGCCGATATTTTCTTCCAGGGCGGCCGTGGCCGGGATCGACGGCAGGTGCACCCAACCCGCGCGGATTGGCAAGTTGTTGACGGCGATGTAGTGCAACACGCCGTACATGAGAAGGTTGCAGCCGAAGGTACCTGCGGTGTCGGAGATATCCGCCGGAACGCCCGCTGCGCGCATGGCCTTGACCATAGCCCGAATAGGCAGCGTGGCATAGTAAGCGGCCGGGCCGCCCGGCACGATTGTCTCCTGCGGTTGCACCCCTGCTTCGTCCGCGATTCCATAGCGCTTGGCATCGATGTAGTTCTGCGCCAGGCGTTCGACCGTGAGCAGGCCGCGCCCGCCAAACTCCCCCATGGAGATGACAATATCCGGCAGCAGCCGATCGATTTCTGCCGTGACCGAGGGGATCATTTCCTCGAAGACCGAGGGCGCGATGTGGCCGCTTACACTGGCATCTGCGATCGTCATTCCGTTAAGCGCCTTGGCCACCGCCTTGGCAGGATTCGCCGAGCTACCGGCCCAATCGCCGAATCCCGTTAGTAGGATCTTGCTCATTACCGGGTATCCACATAATGTCGCTGGTTGGGTGAGTCCAGTCAGTCTCCGCCAGCAGCGGCCTTGATACAAGAGCCAGCCCGTCACCCGAGTCTTCGTTGTCTGTCGTCCGGTTTCGCGCTACCGTATTCTCGATGCTCCGGGTCCTCGCATGTACACCAGCCGATCCGATGGATTTGAGGCGATTCCTTGTCAATCGCCTAAAGGCTCGAGATCCGAGCGGCACCCCCTCGAACCGAACTGTCCGCGCGACCTCGAGTCACCCATCAACTTGGCATTCGGTCCCCGGCAGTGGGTGCTGGACCGACCCCTGCCTGGTCACGACACTTTTCGCAAAGCGGTATTTCTATGCAACAACTCACTCCGGAAGGCCAGCGCATCGTCAACGATCTCTCCCAACGCCACGGCTTCACTTCCGACGCCGTGACTCACATGCTGTTCGCCGTGCTCAATGGCAACGGCTCCATGGCGCAGTTCAACCATCCTGAGTTCGCCGGTTCCGGTCAGTGGATGCAGGGCGGTATGTTGATGCTGGGCGACATGTTCAACCATGCCCTGAAGGGGCGTGTCGACGCCCTGTGTTGGGAGATTTCCGGGATCCTCGCCAGCCAGCCAGGCCTGTTGCGCAGCGGCAGCTTCCAATCCCAGAGCCAAAGCGGAGGCGGACAGCAGAGCCAGGGGGCGGGCGCGCCCATGGGCGAGTCCAGCCTATTCATACCGGACCCGGCTGCCCATTGGTGGCCGCGGGACCTCGGCGCTCCCAGTGCGACCGGCAGCCAGAACAACGTCCGCTATGCCTACTTCGCCAACGCCCGTCGGCTCGCGGTCGAGACCAATGGACAGGTCTGGGTCTACGACACCATCGACCATCAGATTGGCGGCTTCTCCCAGCAACAAGGCACGGGCGGGTCGATCCTATTCACCAGTCAGTACGGCACGGTGAATCTGGCCAGCCTGCCGATCGTCTCCATCGACGGCCGCCCACCGGCAGCGGGCCCATCCGTGGCGTCAGCGGTTGCCGCGGCCAGCGGTTCTCCCTCTGCACAAGAAGCGGATATCTTCTCTGCCATCGAACGTCTTGCGAACCTGCACGGCAAGGGAATTCTCAGCGACGAGGAATTCTCACAAAAAAAGGCGGAGCTGTTGAGTCGCCTGTAAGCGCACGACCGGCTCGATCAGAATCCGAGCAACAGTCATGCCCGCTGTTGTTTCAAACATCATTTCATCACGAGCTTCTAAGAGCTCCTCACCGCGACACCCGTATAATTTCCTATACCCAGGCACCGTCCGGGGGCTGGTGGTACTGTGCGGAATCGACCCAAAGCAGAAGTTCGTCACGAGTGCTGTGAAGGTCTGAAATGCCGCGAAAGCGGTCACAGTTTCGAACACATACTAGCAGCCACTCCCGGCAAATCGCCGCCGACTGATCCATCTCTGAAAGGGCTACTTCTCGAAGGCGCTGATCACAACCAGCCATCGAGCACCGGTAGGCATTGCCGCGGGATGTGTCCGATTGCCCTTGAGCTTCCGCCAGCCATCTGCCAACCTTCCGGTTGCTTTATCTCCGGACCGGGCACGGTTCGCACCACTTGGGACGATTCAAGAGGCCAGCCATGCGCTCACTGTATTCCTCGTTCGCCGCCTTGCTACTGCTCACGCTCACCGTGATCGCACAGCCACTGGTCGCACAGACCGCGAGCCGAACCGGTGACACGATCATCGTCGTCGACGCATCCGGCAGCATGTGGGGCCAGGTGGACGGCGAGGCGAAGATCGAGATCGCGCGCCGGATCTTCGCCGACCTGCTCCACGACTGGCCGGCCGAGCAGCGCCTCGGCGTCATGGCCTACGGCCACCGACGCAAGGGCGACTGCACCGACATCGAGCAGATCATCGAAGTCGGGCCGGTGGACGCCGCCACCGCCGTGGAGCGGATCAATGCACTCAAGCCCAAGGGCCGCACGCCATTGACCGATGCCGTGGAGCAGGCCGCCGAGGCCCTGCGCTACAAGGACGTGCCGGCCACGGTGATCCTGCTGACCGACGGCATAGAGACCTGTGACCGCGACCCCTGCCAGCTCGCTGAGACCCTGGAGCGCGGCGGGGTCGCATTCACCGCCCATGTCGTCGGCTTCGATGTAGCGGTCGAGGACCAGCCAAAGATCGCCTGTATCGCCGAGCGCACCGGCGGACGCTTCCTCAGTGCGGACAGCGCCGATCAGCTGAACCTGGCGATGCGCAGTGTCACGATCGAGCCCGAGCCGGCACTGCCCGCAACGGCCGAGATCATCCTGTTGGCCGTCGACGCCGAGACCGGCCGCGGGCTGCCGCAGGCGGAATGGACCCTGACCAACGCGGCAGACGGCACCGAGGCCGGCAGCGGAAACGGTGCGTCACTCAAGCTCGAATTGGAGGCGGGTAGCTACCGGGTTCAGGCACGTGTCCCCGACGCCGAGGCCACCGAGACCATCGAGGTGCGGGGCGGGCATCCGGCCACCCACCAAATCGAGATCCGGCTGCCGCTACCCGAGGCGACCCTGGAGGCACCGGCCGAGGTCCCGGCAGGCAGCCAGATCGAGGTTCACTGGACCGGCCCGGACAACAAGGGCGACTACGTCACGATCGTCGAACAGGGCGCTCCGGAGGGCACCTACACGAAATACGAGTACACCAGCCAAGGCAGCCCGGCGAAGCTTCAGACACCCGACGCACTCGGCGAGTATGAGCTGCGCTATGTCGTCGGCCAGTCCAAGCGCACATTGGCAAGCCACCCGGTCACGCTGGTACCGGTCTCGGCAAACCTGATTGTCGAGGGCCCGGTCGTGCCCGGGGCAAAAATCCCGATCCAGTGGCAGGGTCCGAACAATCGTGGGGACTACGTCACGATCGTCGAGCAGGGCGCCCCGGAGGGCACCTACACGAAACACGAGTACACCAGCCAGGGCAGCCCGGTGCGGATCCAGGCACCGACCGAACCAGGCGACTACGAGGTCCGCTACGTGGTCGGCCAGTCCAAGCGCACCCTGGCAAGCCTGCCCCTGAGGGTGGACGCCCCGGTGGTGACTCTGTCGGTGGCCGGTGCCGTGAGTGCCGGCGGTGTGGTCGAGGTGACTTTCGATGGGCCCGGCCGATTCGAGGACATGATCGAGATCGTCCCGAAAGGCGCCGGCGCCGATACCAAGGCGATCCGCTCCACCCGCGCCTCCCAGGGCTCCCCGGTCAAGCTGTTCGCACCACCGAGCCCGGGCGAGTACCAGCTGCGCTACCGCCACAGCGACACAGGCGAGGTGGCCGCATCGATCCCGCTGACCGCGGAGTAGCTCGGTGCCTTCGAGCCTCGGATGGCCTCGTTGCCGGACGCGATGGCGCGCTTCGGTTCGCGCATCCTGCTCGGTTCAGAATCGGGCCACGGCCGGACCCGTTGTCCGTAGGACTACTATTGGCCGGGGCCTGACCCTCGCGGTCCACCCGCCCAGCGTCAGGTGCTGAGACAATCCAGGCAGTCCACAAGCGAAGCTCTCGATCAGCGGGGATCGAAATGCCAGTTTTAACCAACCATGGGAAATCCCCCGGCTTTGCCGGGGAGACAGTAGCAGTTTGACATCTGCGGGAGTCCATCCGGGACACTCCGGTCGTGAGCCGCCAAGCACACGACTGAGAGGAGAGCCCCGATGGACGAAGCAGAGAGCTTAAGTGACGAGTAAAAAACAAGCTCAATGTTTTGCTACGAAACACCTTTTCAAATCGCGTCTGGTTTTTCTCACCACGAAGAACACGAAGGGTTCAGAGGACGGACCGCCTGATACCGCTCTTGAGCATCGTGACATTGAAGTTCATCAGCAGACCTGTCTTGACACCGGCCAATTTCATGTAGGTCAACAGCTGCGCTTCATGGATTCCCTTGATCTGATCGACGCTCTTCAGCTCAACAATCAGCTTGTCCTCTATCAACAGGTCCACCCGGTGTTCCCGGTACTTCAGCGCAGGCGTACTAGCAGCGCCGGCGAAGCCATGCCAAAGCCTGCTTTACGGAAAGCGGCAGGTTGTTCTCGTAGAACTCGGGGCCGACGCCAATTTCGGCCGCCCGGCACATGTGAATCACTTCTTGCGACAGCGGTTTTTGGAGTCCACAACTGTGCATGGCGCCTGTCCACCCCGCGTTTTCGTCCGCTAGTCTGGCGAGCGCGCTCATCCTTGCGCAGATGGCGTTCCTCTGCGCCACATTCCGACGTCCGCGATCTCGGACAGCTGTTCTCCCAGATCAGGATCGATAGGGAAGACGACGATGTAACCGGCTGATACGCGACCGATCTCCCAATCGACCGTGGCATCTCGGTTTCTCACGGGCGGTGTAGCTTAACCCGCCTCCGATGTTCGGTGGTTAACACACGAGCTACAAACGATTTACGTCGACCTCCACTTCGAGTCTGTGCTCACCGCCGCCGTAGAATACGCCGTGCAGTGGGGTAACATCGTGAAAGTCTCGACCCAGCGCGGTCGTTACGTGCTGCTCGTGCGGAATTTGATCGTTGGTCGGGTCGAAGTCTACCCAGCCCGTACCAGGTACGAAGACCGCAAACCAGGCATGCGAGGCATCCGCACCTTGAAGCTTGGGTTGACCCGGGGGTGGCAGGGTCTCCAGATACCCACTCACGTAGCGCGCCGCTAGTCCCAAGGCGCGCAAACCGGCAATTCCCAGGTGGGCAAAATCCTGGCAAACCCCCTTGCGGTGCTCCAAAACCTCAGCGATTGGCGTGGCGACAGTCGTGAAATGAGGATCGAACTCGAGCTCGCGGTAGATTCGTCCCATCAAATCGGCTGCGGCCTCGAGAATCGGCCGGCCTGGAGGAAAAGAGGCGCGGGAAAATTCGAGGGCCTCGGGTTCCCGCACGATATAAGGTGACGGAAGCGAGAAAATCCGCGACTTGATTACTTCTTCGCTACGCCCCTCGCGTAGCGTCGAGACGACCTGCTCCCATGCTGGGGAGGCGGCAAAATCGGGTATCTCGGGTGCCGCGACCTCGACCTCGCTAACGATGCCGACCTCCAGGGATCTGTGCGCCTGCTGAATACAGAAGTACCCGACCCGGTTGCCGAAGAAGTCCGTGTGCTCGCTCGATACGGCGGGCCAGGGATCGATGCGAAGATGGGACGAGAGAACTTTCTGGTGGGGCAGGTCCCGCGGCTTGAGGTGCGCTATGTTATGGCACAGGGATACCGAAGTGTCGTAGAGGTAACGAGTCAAATGATTGATGTGGTATTTCACGACGGCAACCACTCGACGTGACCCAACAGACTGTGGGGGCGTTCCTCGTGGGCGAAATACTGGGCGGTCAGGGCATCGGAGATGGCCGCAAATCCCTTGCCGACCCGCTCCAGCATCTGCTGCAGCGCCTCGCGCCGGTTACCCTCGTCGTCTAAAACCAACAGGGCGTTTATCTCGGCAAGGCGAACATCGGTCAGGCACTTCAGGACCAGCTTCTCGGCCGGGGTGCGTCCGGTCGATAGCTCCGTGTGCGGCATACTCTGAACCACAGGCTCGATCGTGACCAATTGGTAGGCGAGGGAACGCGGGTTCTCCTCGTCCTGGAATACCAGGTCCAGTAGCGCACCGACGCGGGTTCCGGCCTGGTAGCGCCGCCTGTAGGTAATCAGGCTGTCGGTGACCACGAGGATGGCCTCCACCAGGAGTGTCTCCTCACTCTCGGTGCCGACCGGAGCCGATGTGGTCATCAACAGGGTGGCCAGGTTGCTGCCACGCTCGAGGCGTCTCCCCACCTCCAGGAAGTGCCAGCCCTCGTTGTGCGTCATGTTTTCGTGGGTCAGGGCGGCGAAGGCTACGAGGGAGGTAATCAGGGGATCGAGCTCGTCGAGTGCCTCGCTGAGCTGCTTCGCAGGATCCTTTGTCAACGCATGAAGATAGCTCTCGATGTCGTTGATTACGCGCCAGGTGTCGCCCGACAGGCGATCCCGTACCGACCAAGCCGCGTTCACCAACGCCTGCAGGGTCTGGGGCAGGGCGCCGACGCGGCTAATGTCCGAGATCAGGGACAGCATTTCGGGGACCGGATCGCGCAGCAACTCCGGCGCCCCTTCACCCGTGAAACCCGGGAATGTCTGGGTTTGTTGCGTCAGGGCTTCGAGCAAGGGATGGACCCAGGTCGCGGTTCCGCCATCGGGCGCGTAGCTCGACCGTTCGAAGAGCTTGAAGATAATGACGCGCAGGAGGCGCACCAAACCTTCCGCCCGCTCTGCGTAACGCCCGATCCAGAACAGATTGTCCGCCACTCGGCTGGAGACCTCGCTCTCCTGAACGACCGCGGGACCCGAGCGGTCCGCGCTGACGATCAGGGACTCCTGGCGCTCGGACTCCGAGGCCAGCACCCAGGTGTCCTTGGCGAGTCCGCCGAGCAACTGGTTGAGCACCGGGGTGTCCCCCGACGGGGCGATTCGGCTGAGGCCGCCGGGCAGGACGGCGTAACCCTCTTCCTCGCTGACCAGAAAACTGCGCAGGACGGTCGGTCGGGGCTCGATACGCCCGCCAATCAACGACGGGGACGTTGACGGTGTTATCCGATCACTGGCTACAAAACGGCACGGGTCGACGCGGATACGATCAGCCGTCTCCGCGAGCTGCTTTGCGGTCATTTCCCCGCATTCGAGCTGTTCGATTGCCGTTGAAGCACCAAACCGCTTCAGGACCATTTGCGGTAGGTTATCGAGGACATAGCTCATCCTGTCCGGGTCGCCGCACCAGTAGGTGGGTATCCCACTCAGCAAAAGGTCTTCACCCAAGAGGTTTCGGCACAGGTCTGGGAGAAAGGCGGCAAGCCCGGGGTGCTCCAGAAGACCGCTGCCAAGTGCGTTTGCCAGCACGACCCTGCCGGTCCGTGTCGCCTGGACCAGCCCCGGCACTCCCTGGTGCGAGTCCTCACGTAGCTCGAGCGGATCGCAGGAATAGTCTTCGACCTGTCGCAGCACCGCGTGGATGGGCTCCAACCGGCCCAATGTGCGCAACCAAAGGGCACCGTCGCGTACCGAAAGATCGGCCCCCTGGACCAGGGTGTAGCCCAGGTAATTGGCCAAATAGGCATGCTCGAAATGGGCCTCGTTTGTCTGCCCTGGCGTTAGAACCACCACGCGCGCGTGCTCGTCCCGACGCGGTGCCAAACGAGTCAGGGTGCGACGCATGGAACGGAAAAAGCCTGCCACTCGATGGACGTGGGAATCGCGGAACAGGCTCGGCAGGACATGGGATAGGACAACGCGGTTCTCCAATGCGTAACCGGCACCGGACGGACTCTTGGCGTGGTCGGCGGCGACGCACCAAGTCCCGTCGGGGGAACGGATCAGGTCTGCCGCGTAGTAAACGAGTGGGCGATCCTTTGCCACGGCGATGCCATGGCAGGGAAGCAAGTATCCGGCGCAGCCGTCGATCAGTTCCGGCGGCAGAAGGCCTTTTCCGATCAGCGCGCGAGGTCCGTAGAGATCGAGCAGGATCTGGTTTAGCAGCTCCGCGCGCTGGATGAGTCCACGCTCGATTTCTGCCCACTCATCGCTTCGCATCAGTAGCGGGATGAGATCCAAATTCCACGGCCGCGCGACACCGTGGGGCTCCTGGGATGGGTTGTAGGTTACGCCGTTGTCGCGAATCAGGCGGCGCGCCTCACGGCGCCGCTCATCGGTGCCGGTCGGTCCCAATGCCTTCATGGCGCCCAGGAGATACGCCCAGTGCTGGCGCACCTCGCCGTCGGGAGTGCACATCTCATCAAAGCTGCCCGCCGCCGGTAGGTAGTGATCAGGGAGCAGAGCAGGAGCGGGTGCCGTAGCGACGGCGCCTGTTTCAGAGGGCATGGTAATCACCGGATAGGGTGGCGTCGGAGACCATTAAACATGCAAGCGGCGGTGGGCTGCAATCTTTCCCCGAGTTTCTCGGGTGCAGATCGGGCGCCCGAGCGTCATTAATCTATAATGCAGTTTAATAAAATCTAATTACAGATTGATTTAAAACATATTTAAATGGCTCTTTCTTGCCAAAGATCGGGCAGCTCCAAAACAGCGCTCGTGGATCCAACTCGACGAAAATCCGCACCTGCTCGGCGCGCGCAGCGGAGCGAGAGCACCGCTGTTTCCTCGGCCAATGTCTTGCCTTCAACACCAGGCGGTTTGTCGAAAGACCCGTTGACACCTGCGGCCGACGACGAACGGCCGATGAATCATGTAATAGGGCATCGATAGCCCTGGTAAGTAGGGGAGGGGGTCCGCCGCTCCAGCAAATCATGCTCTGGCAGCTTGGAACGCAGGTAGCGCAGATGCGTGGGATCGAGGCGCACCCCGTCATGGGCAAAGCCAGCGAGGCGAAAACATGCCCGCGAGGGTACCGTGGCGTGCCAAACCGGGCTCGAGTTTCGCCTCCGAGACATAGAAGTCGACGGCGCCCAGTCGCCCGCCGGGCCGGAGCATCGACAGCGCGTTGTCGATGATCCACCAGGTCGATCTGCCCGAGCTTCGCGAGTTTTTCACCGTACGTCGGAATCTACCTTTGATGCTCGCGCGTCACGCTGAACGGCCGTCCCGATAGCCTTGCCGGCGGTGAGCAGCCGATGCACCGTTATCTCCGGCGGGCAGTTGTAGCGCACCGGTACCACACAGCAGCCGGCACCGGGCGAGGTGTACCCCTGGAGCCCCTTCCAGCGCCAGGCTCCCCTGCCGAGGGCACGGGGACAGGCGGCGTTGTACCACAAAGGTATATTCCCCGGGAGGCAGATCTGTCCGCCGTGGGTGTGGCCGCAGAGCATCAAGTCGAATCCGGCGTAGGCCGCATGGCGATAGATCTCGGGCGAGTGGGCGAGGAGGATGGAGACCGCGTTCTCCGGGATTCCGTCCGCCGCCTTCTCGAGATTGTCCGCCCGATAGTAGTGGGGATCGTCGATTCCCGCGAGATGGATGGTGGTGCCATTTTGGTCGATGGTCACCGACTCGTTCAGCAGGATGCGTATATCAAGGGATTCGAGATCCGGCACCATCTCCACGAAATCGTGGTTTCCAAGCACGCCGTAGACGGGACAGTCGATGTGCATACGCAGTCCGGCCATGGCTTTCACCGCAGACTCGTGCTCACCGTAAGTTCGGCCTCGGAAGTCACCGGTTATGACGCAAAGGTCGTATTCGGCATCCCGTACGCGTTCGGACAGACTATGACTAATCTCAGGATCCATATCGAGATGGATGTCGCTCAGGTGGAGCACGCGGAAGCCTTCGAACGCGCCGGGTAGGCGCGGGATGACGACATCATTCCCCCGGATACGGATGGCCTTTGCATTGCGCCGGCCTTGGCCGTACAGACCCACCGCGCGCAGAAAAAACCGCATCAAGGCATGTATCGAGTACCAGTTTTCTATGTGGAAGAAGTTGCGTCCGCGCCCGAAGATCTGGGTAACGTGATCACGCTGAATCCCCTGGCGTTGCCACAGGTGCAGGCGCCCGACGCGGCGGGCGAGGTCTTTGGATCCTTGTGTGTGCATCTATCGCCAGTGTACCAATCCAGCCTCGGCGCCGGTTCAGTTACGCCGAATTTTCGCCACGGCGGCGTACGAGCGGACGCCCTTTCTCTGCGCGGTCTGCGCAAGGCCCGCCTTCAGTTGGTGTCGCCGATCGTTGCGCGCGGCTGAACGAGCCGCTTGTTATCGCAACCTTGCTTTGATACCGTTCCAATTCGAGCCCTGGTTTCCGCGGGGCTTTCTTTATGGTGGACCTCGCCGGTCCCCTCGCAACGCGAAGCCGTGAACCCGGTCAGGCCCGGAAGGGAGCAGCCGCAGCGGCGGCAGCGTGTGCCGGGGTGTGGCTGGCGAGGACCGCCTCCCTTCTCAGACGCTGCTGACCGCATCCTCCACAAACCGAGCCGAATCGGCCGCCAGTGTCGCCAGCAGGTCGGCCGGGATCTGCTCTTCGGCTTGGGCAAGGGCGAGGGCACGCATAATCAGCGCCGCGTCGTCCTGTTGCAGCCTTCCGGAGGGCAGGGCGGTCGAGTACAGCCAGATTCCAGCACTTCGCGGATCGGGCGGGTCGTCAAGCCCGCATCGCAGGGCGGATGCGCAAAGCAGGGCACCAAGCAGAAGCTCACTCGCCGGAGCCGCGCAGTCTTGGCGCAACAGCAGCTCGGCCGCATCCAGCTTCTGCCGTGCCCGGCGCGCCAGCGAAGGCTGGGCCCCGACAGATCGTTCCGGCGCCTCGTAGAGGCTCTCCGCATCGTTCGCGGGCGAGGCGGCACCCAGGCGCTGCAGTCCCTTCAAGGTTCGTTGGTCGATGAGTGCGATGGGGACCCGCTGCGAGATGGCCGTCGCTCGTTCGTCGTCGGCATCGTCGACAGCGTCCATGACGACCAGCAGGCCACCTTTTGCGCCGAGGATACGCTCGATACGCAGACCGAAATCCTTCTGCAGCTCCAGGATAGAGCGCCTGACCTCTTCGGCGATGCCATTGTCATGCGTACCGATCACGACCGTGGGCTCGCCGGGAGCTGCCACTTGTGACTCCACCGGAATCGCTTCGATACCCCGCCCGGCGGGTTCCGGCGTCTCGCTTTTACGCTCCGGCGCCGTTTCCGCTAGATCCTCCGCGAGATCCTCCGCCAGGACCTCCGCGAGGCGCTTGGAAACACCCACGACGTCCTCTGTAGCATCGAAATCGACAACGTTGTCGAACAGGTCGCGTTTGCCCTGTAGCAATTCCAGTACATGCTCCTCGTAGGAATCCGGCGCCACCAGATGCAGAACCTGGACCTTGCTCTCTTGTCCCAAGCGATGGACACGAGCGACGCGTTGATCCAGCACCGCCGGGTTCCAGGGGACGTCCAGGTTTACCAGCACCGAGGCGCTTTGCAGATTCAAGCCGGTACCACCGGCGTCGGTGGAAATGAAGACCTGGCAGGCATCGTCTTCGCGGAACCGGTCCATCAGGTCGCCGCGCTTGGCACTGGGAACGCCACCGTGCAACCTTACGCAGCCGAGCCCCATACGCTTGACGCGCAACTCGACCATCTCACCCATCTGCGCCCATTGGGAGAAGACCACGGCCTTGAGACCGGCAAGCTGGCAGGTCTCTTCGAGAATACTGACCAGCTCGTCGAGCTTGGGTGAACCCTGAGTGGTCTTGTCGACCAGCCCGGCGGCATTGCAGGCCATGCGCGCTCGCTGCAGCGCGGCCATCATGCGATTCTGTTCGACAGGGGTTAGCGGACGGCGTTTTAGGATCTGCGCGAAGCGCGCGGCGGTCGTCACGGCCTCATCGTGGATCTCGACCTGCTGTGGCGACATGGCAACGTCCCGCCGCTGCTCGATGCGATCCGGCAGTTGGTCGCGCACCAGAATACGATCGCGGCGCAGCATCACCGATTTCAGTCGCCGACGCAGCTGCGAGAGGTTGCGATAACCGAGCACCTTGCCCCGCTCGTCGGTGATGTGGAATTCCACCAGATAACGCCACAGGGGGCCCAGCACCCGCGGATCGACCACCTGCATCAGACTGTAGAGATCCTCGAGGCGATTCTCCAGCGGGGTGCCGCTGAGCACAAAGGCATAGCGCGACGGGATGCGCTTGATGGCGGTGGCGATCTTGGTGCGCCAATTCTTGATGCGCTGTGCCTCGTCGAGGATCAGCAGATCCGGCGCCAAGGACTCGCTGATCAGGCTGAGATCCCTCAGCACGAGCTCGTAGTTGATCACATAGAATCCGGGGCCCTTGCGATACTGGACCGATCGCGCGTCGACGGGTCCCTGAACCAGATTTGCCTGCGCGCCGGTAAAGCGCTCGATCTCCCGCGCCCACTGGAACTTCAGCGATGCGGGGCAAACGATCAGCGCCTTCTCCACCGCATCCTGGCGGTGGAGCCAGTAGGCCGCGGCAATGGCCTGCAGCGTTTTACCCAAGCCCATGTCGTCCGCCAGCAGCGCACGGCCGCGCCCGACGAGGAAGGCAACGCCGTCGACCTGGTAGGGATAGAGGCGGGCGCGGATATCCGGCAACCGGCCGCCGCTCTCGCGGATACGTTGGCCAACCTCCCGTGCACGAAGCTCGCGAGCAGCATCGTCGGCCATGCGGCGAGCGAAACCAAGCGCGTCATCGCCAATCAGCAGATTCTCGTCGCCACCGGCCTGCTCGGCGAAACGCAGAAAATCGTCCGGCAATCGACCGTTGAAGGCGCCGGCGGTATCGAAGTGCCGGGCGAGTAGGGGACCGAGGTGGGCGGCGATCTCCGGGCTGCGGTGCAATCGTACGCGCGGGGCGTCTTCGCCGTCCCAATCCAGGTAGACGTAAGGCATCGGCGGTGGCTGGTGCTGGATGTGTGAGAAATCCTTGCGCTTCCCGATACGGTGCAGAACGGCCTCGATGTGCTTGCAGGTGCCGAGCTGGTTGGTAGCGAAGTCGGGACAGGTGCAATGATTCGCGCGCCGCGTCAAGGACCGGATCTGGACCTGGTAGGCGGTTTGAAAATGGTTGCCGGCGGCGGCAATCGAATGAGCGCGCCAGGTGCCGAACCATGGCTCGCCGGACAGGGGCTCGACATTGACCTCGACGCGTCCGCGCTTGGTGCGTTCCAATATGGCGGATTCCAGGGCACCGCTCAGCTCCTTGTCCGCATCTTCTGAAGTTCCGTAGGCCAAGAGCGCTGCCACACCATGGACGCAGATACCCGACGGTTCGCCGCAATCACAGCTCGACCATAGGTTACCGTCTGCGTCGTACCCGAGGCGGACGTCCAGCTGCTCCTCGCTGTCCTCGTCCTCGACATTTGAAATGAGCTCGCCGTCGGCGAAGGCGACGCGCGTCACGCGGTCAGCATGGGCATGGCGCAGGGCCTTTCGGATGAGCTCGCCGTCGGCAAGCGCATGAAGCTCTTCCGTGTCGAAGAGGAAATCCGCCGGTTGGGCTCCTGTCTCGGTTATCTCAGGCATAGTGTCACTAACGGTTGTGGAAGATTGCTTCCGGATAGGTTCTCAAGCCGCGAGGACAAGAACAACCCCTCTCAGGGTTTCATCAATGGCGATCACGCACCGGGGTCGTTCGTCGCATCCTTGCGTCTCGGTCGCTTGCTGGTTTTGTCGGGCGCTTTCCGTATACCGGGATTCGCCGGCTCGGCAAGGAAGCACTATGCTTGAAGCGATGTCCGTAAGCGATGTCCGTGCTGTCCATCGACCAACTCCATCGAATCGGAGAAAACAACACACCTGAGGAGGAGTCATGAGCAAGATCGTAAAAGAAGTTCTCGCGGCAAACCAAGGTTATGCCGCGGATTTCGGCGACAAGGGTTCACTCCCAATGCCGCCTGGACGGAAGTTTGCCATTCTGACCTGCATGGACGCGCGTCTCGACCCGGCGAAGTACGCTGGCCTGACGGAAGGGGATGCGCACGTCGTACGCAACGCGGGCGGTCGTGCCAGCGACGACGCAATTCGCTCTCTGGTGATTTCGCACAAGCTGCTCGGCACGCGCGAGTGGTTCGTGATCCACCACACAGACTGCGGAATGGAGACCTTCACCAACGACGTCATGGCCGGACTGCTCAGCAGCAGTCTGGAGACCGCGACCGTCGACGCCAGTGGGTGGCACGACATTGGAGAGGGACCCGGTTCACCCGAGGGGCGTTACATCAATTGGCTGACCATTGCCGACAATGCGGCCAGTGTCGTCGAGGACGTAACGCGCATCAAGGCGCATCCCCTGGTACCGGCGTACATCCCCGTGTACGGCTACATCTACGACTGCAAGACCGGACGGCTCATAGAGGTACCTGAAGCAACAACGGCTGGAGCGCCAACCTGAGTAACCGCAGTAGCCGGACGAATAAGGCGGTCGCCGGAAAGCCGGCAACCGCATCCGTCTCGGTGTCCTTTGCTGGCAATAAGGAGACCGTCTTGCAGTCTATTCCAATCCATAAATGAGTCTGAACGGGGGTAAAGCGGTGTTTAAGCGGCCAGACGCTCTTCCAGGCGCTTGTTGCCCTGCCAGTAACCGCACCAGTCCCGATGGGCATGGGTACGTGTGCACTTGGTCAGGATGTCGCGAAAGATCTCACCGTTGCTCAAGCGTCGGGTGTCTTCCCGCAAGGCGGCCTCGTTGACGTAGTTGGCCAGATACCGGATACCGAGCAGGGTGCCGTGCGGTTCCTTCTTCTTCGTGTCGATGGACAGCACCGGGATACCACGTTGGCGTGCCAAGCGGCGCAGGGCGGCGATGTGGCGAAACTGCTGATCACGCGCTTGCGGGTCGACCTGTCCGGTGATCAGTTCCTTGCACAGTGCCCGGCGCCGAAAGCCG
>JAJDOL010000259.1 GCA_022340195.1 Chromatiaceae bacterium | reverse complement strand
GCTCCCTTCCCGCCCAGCAGATCTTTCATCTCTTTGGTCCCTTCGGATTTCGTCTTTCCGAAATAGTGGACGCGCTTCTTCGTTGCAATCGCCATTGGAATGCCTCTCACCTTGCATCTAAGGAGTGAATGTCGGGTCGGTTTGCGGGAAACGACATCTTCGCTTTGCCGACTGATCCAAGACCGGGTTCTTAGGGTCGTTCCCACACCCGGAAAAAACAAAGAATACTACCACGAGATCGCTGGGCGGTCCTCTGAAACCGTCTGCTGAGCCAGGACAAACCCGATGAGAAGCTCGGGGGACGAAAACGGAGCTTGACCGGTGAATGCCTCTGGTCCCCTGGCTGGTTCATTTCAGCCGTCTGCTTGGTTCCGAACGGGGTACTCGTCTATATGCACAACAAAAATAATGAATACATCGAGTATTCCGGTCAATGAAATTCATGACCAGAAAGCGTATCACTAATTAATGATATATCTGCGTTGTCCTGGCCCCCCCTATTCAGGAATCTTTTTCCCCCTCCGGTAGATTGCGTTTGTAATAATCATTGCCTATAGTCTGTTCGTAATTCCGTATACCAATAACAACCGAAGCGTTGACAGGGTAGCGACAAACCCGGTCACCTCGCGTATTCGACCAGTTTGGTCTTACCTCGAGATTTCGGTGGTGCCGCCCGTCTTGTGCCAAAGCGCGGAATGGAGAAAGGCATGAACACACCACGGTCCGTTGTCTTCCTTTACTCGAGCCTGGCTTGCGTCTGTATCGCTGAAGTCCATGAAGTCCATGCGGCCCAGGCTCCTGTCGATCCCCCATTTGAAATTACGGAGAGCGTAGCAGACCGCCCCCGGTGCGACGACTACGAGGCCAACAGGCAGCCGCTCTTCGGAACAACCCACCTGCACACGGGGCTGTCCTTTGACGCGAGCATCCGTTTCGTCGACTATGCCGCCGGCAATACCCCCTCCCGGGCCTATGCCTTCGCCAAGGGTGAAGCCAGCATGCCCCTGCCGTCGCCCTCGGGATTTCAGGACCCGCTCAACCCCTTGCGCAATCCGAGGATCGATCGCCCGTTGGATTGGGGTGCCGTGACCGATCATTCCGAGCATTTCGGCGAGATGGGCTTCTGCAAGGACTTCCTCGGGCAGGATATCCCGGAGCGTGTTTCCATGGAATGCCGCATGATCAACGGCTTCTTCTATCATCCCGGCGAGGCCGTCAATCCCTTCCTCGGCCGCACCTTGGCATCCAATGCCTTTACGAATTTGACCATCACCAGCGACGGTGCCTTCAGCGCGAATACGAGACTGCCCGTGTGCGAAGCCAATCCGGAGCTTTGCGCCCTGGCAGAATTGGGCGTTTGGGAGGAGCACCAGCACGCGGCGGAGGAGGCCTATGACCGAAGCAGCGAATGCCGATTCACCTCGTTCGTGGCCTACGAGAATACCTCCACCCCTCTCCTCAACAACTGGCACCGCAATGTCATCTTCCGCAACGATCGGGTCGTACGCCGGCCGGTGACGGCCATCGACATGGCCGTTCGTGTGAACGAGAGCCCGACGACCGGAGGGCCTGACGGCGTAGGGGTCCCGGTGAACACGATCGGCACGGCCGTGCCCCTCGACAGCCCGCGTACCTGGCCCGTGCCCCCAGGTACTCTAGTGGACCATCCGTTGCCACAGCCTTTCTGGAACAAGCTCGAGGACGATTGTACCCTCGCCAAAAATGTCACTGACGGCTTGGCGAGCCGGTGCGACTTCATCACTATTCCCCACAACACCAACCTCGGTGGCGGGGTGTTGATCGGAGACGAGGAGAATGGAATAACGCTATTTCCCCCACTTTTTCTCGATCCCTATAACACCGAGGACGCCAAGCGCCACGCCAAAATGGAGCCCTTGGTGGAGATCTACCAGGACAAGGGCAGTAGCGAGTGCCGTTACGACCCGCGTTTCGGCAAGGGCACCGACACCATCGACGAGCTCTGTGCCTTCGAAATTCTGGATTCCACGACCCTCGGCGGTGCCTCCGGCGTCGGCAGTGGCTCGACGGGCATACCGGAGCCGGACAGCTTCGGCCCACGCGCCTTCGTGCGTAATATCTGGAAAGACGGCGTTCAGTATGTCCAGGATGACACCTTCCAAGGTGTCAATCCGTTCAAGATGGGCGTCGTGGCCGCGTCGGATTCGCATACCGGCGTCATGGGCTGGCACCCGGAGAATGCCGATTGGCCCGGGCATCTGGGCATCGACGATGCGTATCCGCCCGCTCGGGTCACAACCATCCAGAACAGCACCGGCGGCCACTCCGTGGTTTGGGCAGAGGAAAACACCCGCGATTCGATTTTCGAGGCGCTCGAGCGCAAGGAGACCTATGGCACCAGCGGCACGAGGCCGATCGTGCGGTTCTTCGGCGGCTGGGGATTCGCGGATGACAGCTGTCATCGGGATTTCGTAAGGCGCGGTTATCAACAGGGAGTGCCCATGGGCGGCGATCTGCCGACACTTCCGTCCGACCAGGCCGCGCCTCGATTCATCGTGGCCGCCTGGCGGGACGATTTCATCAAGACCAATCTGCAGCAGATTCAAATCATAAAGGGTTGGGCCGTCGAAGGCGGCGACCCTCAGGAAGCCGTGTACACTGTGGCAGGCGCTCCGGGAGACCCGCTCAATCCCATCGACCGCCTCGATCCAGCGACCTGTAAGCCGTACCCCAAAGTCGGCCGCCGCAGGCTCTGCGCCGTGTGGGAAGATCCGGACTTCGATCCCAAGCAAAACGCCTTCTACTACGTGCGCGTGCTCGAAGAGCCCGTCTGCCGCTACAGCACCCTGTGGTGCCGTGAGCGGATCGGGGTCGATCCATTGGATCCGCAGCAGTGCGCGGCGGATCTGGAGGCCCTCGCAAACGGCACTGTCGAAGAGCAATTGAAGGCGATGCAGGGTGCCCAGTGTTGTCTCAACGACCAGGCGACGGAAACGGAGCACTATCTGCAGCCTGTCATCCAGGAGCGAGCATGGACTTCTCCGATCTGGTACACCCCTCCGGACGCATGACGTGGTATCGATCCCCCGCGCTGCATATGTTGGCAATCGGGGGGCTGATCTATGCGCTGACCTTCGCAATGGGAGGCTCCCTCTTCGGGGAATGGCCTCGGGTCGTCGTTGACAAGCACCGCCTCGACATCAGTCTGCGAACCTTCGTCGAGGAGAATGGCCGAGTCCCGAGCAAGGCGGAACGGCAAGCGATCCTGGATGCCCTCCTCGACCAGGAGATCCTCTATACCTATGCCCTGGAGTTGGGCATGGATCGGCAACCTGCGGCCCGACGCAGATTGGCGCAGATCGCGGAGTTCGTGGCGGAGAATCCACACGAGAGCGAATCGGAGGCACAGCGGGCCGCCGAAGCGCTCGACCTCGGCTTGCAGCACGGCGATCTGGTCGTGCGTCGGATCCTCATCGACAGCGCGCGACGCCTTATCCGCGCCGTGGTTCTGCTCCAAGCGCCCAAGCCCGAAATGGTCGAGGAATTCCTCCAGGCCAATGAAAAGCTGTTCGAGCGTCCAGCGAGGGTTCGAATCACCCATGTTACCCTGAACGGATTCAAGTGGCCCGACACGGAGCGGCGCGCGCGCGCGCTGCTGCGGCGCATCCGTTCCGAGTCCATCGATCCGGAGACGGCAGCGACCCTCGGAGACGAGCCCATGGTCCCACCCGACCTGCCCTTGCTGACGGAACAGGCGCTTTCGCGAAAGTTCGGCAAGGACTTCGCAGCTGCGGTGATGGAGAGTCCGGTTGGCCGCTGGAGCGGTCCCCTGGACTCGCGATACGGGCATGAGCTGGCGTACGTGCATGAGAAAAGCGCTGCCCGGGTGCCGCCGCTGGAAGAAATTTACGGCAAGGTCAAGGACCGTCTCATGCAAAAGCTTGCCGACGAGTGGCTGGCATTGAGATTGCGCGAGCTGAGATCGGCTTACGACATCGTGCTGCCGCCCGGGTGGTCTTGATGTCGGTCACGGCGCGTTTGCTGACCGCAGCGCTTCTGCTTGTCGCAGGGGCGTTCGGGTCGACGCCGCGGGTCTCGGCCCATCAGTTTGCGCCGGCGCTGTTGGAGCTGGTAGAAACCGCGACCGATCGGGTGGACGTCAGCTGGAAGCAGCCGATGATACGCGTCCAAGGTAGTCGCCTGCGCCCGGTGCTGCCGGTCGAGTGCGAGGGTATCGGCGACCCGGTTGTTACGCGGGAGGGAACGGGCGCTCGCGCCCGGTGGGAGATTGCCTGTCCGAACGGTCTGGCCGGCAAGTCCGTCGGCGTGGAAGACATCGGATCCAGCCGAGCGAACGTGCTGCTTCGGGTCGCGCTGCGCGACGGACGTAGCCTGCGTCAGGTCCTAACCGCCGAGGCGCCGAGCTTCGAGATCCCGGCGAAGGCCGGCCAGCTCGGCGTCTTCGAGAGCTACGGCAGGCTGGGTATCGAGCACATCCTGAGCGGTGCCGACCACCTGCTCTTCGTCCTTGCCCTGGTCCTGCTCGTCGGCTGGGGACGCGTACTCCTGTGGACCGTCACGGCATTCACCGCCGGCCACAGCGTAACCCTTGCCTTGGCCACCCTCGGCTTCGTCGACGTTCCCCAGGGACTCACCGAGGCAGCCATCGCCCTGAGCATCTACTTTCTCGCGGTGGAGCTCGTACGGAGCCTGGACGGCAATTTGACAATCACCCAGCGCGCGCCCTGGGTGATCGCTTTCACGTTCGGGCTGCTTCACGGACTCGGCTTTGCCGGTGCGCTGGCCGAAGTGGGTCTACCCCGGGATGAGATTCCGACGGCTCTTTTTGCCTTCAACGTCGGCATCGAGCTGGGACAGCTCGCCTTCGTCGCGTCCGTCCTGGCGGTTCGCGCTGCGATCCGGACACTGCCGGTGTCGCAACCCAAATGGTCCGGGATCGGCGTCGCCTATGGGATAGGCTCCATCGCCATCTACTGGTTTTTTCAACGCGTCACAGTTGTGGGTGGAGAATTCCTGAGTCGTTTTGGCAGTTAGCCGAGAAGTGCTTCCCGACTTCCGATTGCCAGGCGGGGGAGGGCAACGAGGCTCAGATCTCAAATTTCGAACAATCAGCCCGGATTCGATCCTTCCTGCCGTCATCGCTTACCCTGGATGAGCGCTTCCGGATGCCGTTCGAGATAATCGGTCAGGTCACGCACCGATCGCGCGGCCGAAGACACGGCGCGCAAAGCGGTAAGGGTCTCGCGGTACAGGCTGGAGCGTTCACCTACCGCTGACGAAAGCTGGTCGAGCGTCTTCTGGCCGGTATCGAAGGCTGTCTGGGCAGCGTCGCCGGCGCCACGAAGGCTCTTGGCGACCGGACCGACCTCGGTGCCGACGTTTCGCGCCAGCCCGCGGATATTCTCCGCCGCGCTCTCGACGGCGACGAGGACGTCATCGAGCTTGGTCGATAGCTTGTGCGTCGCCGCCTGCATTTCCTCCAGTGTGAGGTCGAGCCTGTCGCCGGTCGGCGCGAGGCGTGCCCGCACCTCGCCGATCACCTGGGCGAGCTCGGCGGTCGCTGTGTTCAGATTCGCGAGGATCCGCGGTACCTCCTTGGCGTTTGCCAGCCGATTCAGGCCGTCCAGGATCCGGATGGTTTGCTGGACGAAATGATCGAGAGGCAAACTCTCCACCTGGTCCAGCAGTCGGTCGAAGGCGGACGGGATCGTCGGTAACTCGCGGTAGCGGCTGTCCTTGGCCGAGAGGACGAGCTCGGTCCCGGGGAAGAATCCAACCTCGATCTGGCGCATTCCCGTGACCAAGCTCTGCAGCCCGAGTCGCGCCCGAAGACCGGCCTCCAGTGCCTTTTCATAGAGCTCCCGGCTGTCCAGCTCCCCTCGGATCTCCTGCGGCCACTGAACCCGGTCCTGATCGATCTCGACATAGACGGGCACCTGGAAGCGGCCTGTCTCGTCGTCGTAGGCCACTGCGATGTCCTTCACTATCCCGATCTGTACCCCCTTGAGAACCACAGGGGCACCGACCTTCAGGCCGCTGGTGCTGTATCGGAAGTAGAGCACGAAGGTCTCGCGATCCCCGCCCAAGTGGCCGGAGCCGATGATCAACAGACCGGCGACCAATAGGGCTATGGCACCTATAACGAAGGCACCTATCAGGGTTGCGTTGGCGCGCTTGCTCATGCCTCGATACCGCTCATCGGACGGCCCTTGCCGCGGGTGAGAAACGCGATGACGCTGGGGTGCCTGCACGCCTCCAACAGGCGTTGCGGTGGACCCTGGGCGAGCATTGTTCGCGCTTCCGCATCGAGAAAGATGGCGTCGTCGGCGATGGCGAAGATGCTTGCGAGCTCATGGGTGACGACCACGAGGGTAGCGCCCAGGCTGTCGCGGAGCTCGATGACGAGATCGTCGAGCAAGTGGGCGCTGACGGGGTCGAGTCCGGCGGAGGGCTCGTCCAGGTACAGGATCTGTGGGTCGAGCGCCATGGCACGGGCGAGGGCCGCGCGTTTGCGCATTCCGCCGCTGATCTCGAACGGGTAGTAGTCGTCGAAGCCCCGCAGTCCCACCAGCCGCAGCTTGAGCTCCGCCAGCTCCCGCGCATCGGTCCGGGGTACGCCTGCAATCTCGACGAGAGGCAGGGCGACGTTTTCCGCCAGTGTCAGCGAGCTCCACAGGGCTCCGCTCTGGTACAGCACGCCGATATTGCGCATGATCGCCAGGCGCTCGTCCTCGTCCGCCTCCCACAGACTCGTGCGGGCGTAGAGCACTCTGCCGCGCGCTGGTCGAATCAGACCGACCATGTGCTTGAGCAGCGTGCTCTTGCCGCAACCGCTTCCGCCCATGATGACGAAGATCTTCCCGCGACCGACATTGAAGCTCAGATCCCGCTGAACGACGAAATCACCGAACGCCATCGTAAGCCCTTCCACACGGACGGGGGGAGAATCGCCGGCAGTTTCCATGGCTCAAATCCCGAGCTCGGTGGTGACCAGGGTGATGATGGCGTCGGCCACGACGATGCCGACGATGGCGCTCACGACCGCCTTGGTCGCGGCCTCCCCGACGCCGGCGGAGGAGCGAGGGCTGGCGAGTCCATGATAACAACCGGCCATCGCGATGATCACTGCGAACACCAGGCTCATGAACAATCCGACGCCGAGGTGGGAAAGGCTCAACGCCTCTCGCGTCTGGTTCAGGTACTGGGTTACCGGGATGTCGAACACGCCGACCCCGACCAGCACCCCGCCGAGGATGCCGAGCACATCTGCGTAGAGGGTCAGCAGCGGCATCATCAATACAAGCGCCAAGGTACGAGGGAGGACCAGGAAATCCAGGGCGGAGATGCCCAGGGTCTTGAAGGCGTCGATCTCCTCATTGACCTGCATGCTGCCGAGCTGGGCCGCATAAGCCGCTCCGGTTCGCCCCGCCATGATGACCGCGGTCATCAGCGCCCCCATCTGCCGCAGCATCCCGATCCCGACCGCGTCGGCGATATATATCTGGGCGCCGAACGCGACCAGCTGCACGGCCCCGACGAAGGCCAGGATGAGACCGACCAGGACGCTGATCAGGGTGACGATGGGCAGCGCCTCGGCCCCGCACTGCTGCACGAAAAGGGCAAGCTCCGAGGAGCGGAAGCGTGCGCGGCCGGAAAACAGCCGCGCGAGCGCCAGCACCAACTCGCCGAGAAAGGTCGATATTGCCCCCGCCGTTCCCAGCACCGCTCGAAACCCGATCCCGATTCGCTCGATGCTGCCCAATCGGAGGGGCTCTCGCCGGGCGTCGGCCCGCTGCGGTGTCCTGGTCGCCAAGTCGAGCAAACGCCGCACGCCCGGTGGAAGTCCGCCTGTTTCGACCGCGATGCCCCGCGCCTCGGCCTGGTCGGTGAGCCCGATCAGGAACAGGATCAGGCTGCTGTCCCAGATGCCGAGACCGGCGTCCTCCAAGCGCAACCGCTCGACAGCATGCCCCTCAGCCGGGAGCAGCGAGACGGCGTCGATTGCCGGACGATCGAGCGTCCAGCGTCCGCTCAGCGCGGCGATCCATTCGCCGTTGCCGGCCGGCCGGATACTGACGCGGTCATCGCTGTCTCTTTGCTCTTTGGGGCGCATGACCGGATCCCGGCGAACTGGGTAAATAGGACAAGATTAACAATATTACGGATTGAGCAAGGCTCAGCGTACCGTCAGGACTGCCTCTCCCTGTTCGCTGGCCTCGAATCGGAGCACGTCATCAGCGTGTCCCCTTACCCCTGATCAATGCCTCGGGATGGCGCTCCAGGTAGTCGGCCAGCTCATTGACCGAGCGGGCCGCCGCGGTCAGCTCGTGCATTAGCCTCCTGATCTCCGCGACCATCGCCGAGTCGCGGGCCACCAAGCCCTGGACCGCGCTCAGGGTCGCGCGCGCCTGGCTGAGGGCCGCCGCCATTTCGGGCACCACCTGCTTGTCGATTTTTGCCAGCGCGGCATCGCTCCGGGAGAGCGTCTGGCCCAGCGCCGTTATCGCGCTCGCCAGCTCCGCGGAGTTGACCAAGCGATTGACGCCCTCCACCGTCCCCAGCGCGTTGCTCGCGATCTTTTCCAGCGGCAGTCGGCCGAAGGTGTCCAACAGGTTATCGACCTTGGTGGTTATCGCCTCGAGCGACGCCGGCACCGTCGGGACCACCTTGTAGCCCTGCTCCTCGGTGATGGATGCCGGCGGTGCGCTCGGGTGGAATCCCAGCTCGACGTAGAGCTGCCCGGTGATCAGGCTGCCGGTCTGCAGCTGCCCGCGCAGACCCGCCGCAACCATCTGCTCGATCGCCCGGTCATAGTTCACCGTATCCGCGTCGCCTTTCATGTTCACCCGCTCCGGCTCGATCTCGATCAGCACCGGGATTTCGAAGGCGAAGTCTGCGATGTCGAAATCCAGCCGCACGTCCAACACCTTGCCGATCGCGATTCCACGCAGCATTACGGGGGCTCCGACCTGGAGACCGCGCACCGATCCGTCGAAGAACATCAAATACTGCTTCTTGCTCTCGTAGACCCGGGCATCGGCCTCGTCCCGGTTCTTATAAAGGCGGAAGGTCGCGCCGGCCGGTGCCTCGAGGCTTTCCTCGTCGATGGTCGCAGGTGTGGCGAAGACGATGCCCCCGATCAGTATGGTCATGAAGGACTCGCTGTCCAGTCGAACGCCGCCGGCGTCGAGGGTGAGATCCAACCCGCTGGTGTTCCAGAAGCGGGAGTTGGTGCGTACCAGACGGTCGTGCGGGGCGCCGATGAAGACCTCGATATCCACCTCCTCCCCCGCGTCGTCGAGGCGGCTCGAGACCACCTGGCCCACCTGCTTGCTTCGGTAGTAAACGGGCGCTCCCGCGGTTACGATCCCGCCGTCGGCGGAACGCAGTGTGAAGCGTTTGCCCAACTCGTCGGTCTTGAAAAACGGCGGCTCTTCCAGGCCGATATAGTCTCGCGCCCGTTTGCCCTCGGTGACCGGGTCCATCTCGATGAAGGCGCCCGATAGCAGGGTGTCGAGACCCGATACGCGCCCGGCGGCGATCCGCGGCCGCGCGATCCAGAAGCGCGTCCTCTTGGTCAGCCAGGGTTCCGTTCCAGCCACCAACTCGGCGGTGACCAGCACCTCCTTGAGGTCCTCGGCCACGCGGATTGCCGTTACCTTGCCCACCTCGACGTCCTTGAATTTGATCAGGGTCTTGCCGACCTGAAGCCCTGCCGCCGCCTTGAAGGCGATGCTGATGGTCGGTCCCTTCTCCGACCAGGTCTTGTAGGCCAGCCAGCCGCCGACCAGCAATGCGAGCACGGGGATGAGCCAGACGATGGAGAGACGCCCGCGGGTGAATGCCTCGCCCAGCGGAAGCTCCGCCCCTGGCTCGTCGATTTCCGTCCCGGCGGGCTTATCGACGGATGCTGTCATGGTGTCGCTCCTCGTTGCCCCAAGTCAGCCTGTCCCAGATCAGCCTGGGGTCGAATGCCATGGCGGCGAACATGGTCAGAACGACCGCCGCGGCGAAGAAGACGGCACCCGGACCGGCCTCGATGGTGGCCAGGTTGCCGAGCTGTACCATGGTCACCAGGATGGCGACCACATAGATGTCCACCATGGACCAGCGGCCGACCGCCTCGGTGATGCGGTAGAGCCGGGTGCGCTCGCGCGGTCGCCATCTGGAGCCGCGCTGTACGGAGACGTTCAGGTAGACGAGAAGGGTCAGCTTCATCATGGGCACGAAGACGCTCGCGACGAAGACGATCACCGCCAGCGGCCACATGCCGTGGTGGAAAAGATAGATGACGCCGCTCAGTATGGTGTCGGACTGGATCTGGCCGAGGGAGGTCACCCGCATGATCGGCAGCAGGTTCGCCGGCACCAGACAGATCGCAGCGGCGGCGATCAGGGCCCAGGTGCGCTCGATGCTTCGCGGCTTGCGCCAGTGCAGTACCTCGCCGCAGCGGGGGCAATGGGCATGGCCATGGCTGCGTGGTGCGGCATCGGCGCAGAGCGTCAGCTCGCAGACGTGGCAGGCGAGGACCTCGTCCCCCCGGCCCGGCACGCGGCGGGCGGATGCGGGCAGCGATACGCGGGACCAGACGATATCCGGGTCCAGGGCCGCCTGCGCCGCCGCGAGCACGAAGATCAGCAGGACAAAGGCGAAGAGGGACACGCCGGGCAGGATACCCGCAATGTCAGCGAGCTTCACTACGGAGACCAGGATGCCGAGCAGAAAGACATCCATCATGCCCCAGGGCGTGAGCGTCTTCACGTAGCGGAACAAGACCCCGAGACCCGGCGTCGCGAGCCCCAGCCGCAGGGGCAGCAGCACCGCGAGCAGCAAGCCGAGCTGCAGCCCCGGCGCCAGAATGCTGGTGAACAGGACCACGATCGCCAGCTGCCACTCCCCCTGGTCGTACAGCGCGAGCACCCCGCTGGCGAGGGTCGTCTCGGTCGCGCCGCCCTGCATCTGCAGGGTCAGGAACGGGAAGGCGTTGGCGACGACGAACAAGACAATTCCGGCGACCGTCAGTGCGAGGGTACGGTTCAGGCTGTCGGGCCGGCTGCGGTGCAGGGTGCAGCCGCAGCGGGGGCAGCGCACCCCGCCGCCGGGGGGTATGGGCGGGTTGCGCTGCAGGAGGCCGCATTCGTGGCATTGGGTGACGAGGTCGAGCGACATAGTCCTACGTATTCGATTCCAGACGAGCTGGAGTTGACTCGAAAGACCAAGCGACTGGGATGACAATCGCCTATTGGTTGGATGCGGACGTTCCGGGGTTGGTCGCTTTCTTTGCGGCAATCCGTGCCAAATCACGGTCGCGTCGTTTACCGCAAGGGCAAACAGCAAAGACGCCGAAAACGCGCCGTCTTTGTTCCAAAAAAAAACCCGGGAAGCAAGATCGGCTTTCCGGGCACGAAAGGAACGCCGGTTACGAAACCGGCTGTGGCCGAGCGCCGAACTGGATGTGGCGCTCGCTCCGGCCTGGAGTTACTTCCACGAGTAGCTCATACCGACGCTCAAGATATAATTGCCGTCCGCGGTGTCGGTCGCGTCGTTGAACGAGAGACTGTCGAAGTACCATTCGTAACGGAAACGCGTAACCACGGCGGCGCTGTCGCTTAGGTAATACTTGAAGCCGATCGCCGGGCCCGCCGTACCTGTGGTGTCGTCCTTGTTGTAAGCCGCACCGACGAAGGCGCCGATGAAAGGCCGGAAGTTGACATTGCTGGTCTCGAAGTTGTAATTCACGAAGGGAATCGTGCTCGCTGTCCAGGTGTCCGGGCCGTCATCGATGAAGCTGTAGCTCACGGTCTGGCGGATCCCGAGGTTGATCCTTGGTCTCACGTAGTAGCCGAAGGACACATCCGCATTCGCGGTGCCGGTGTTGCTACCAGAGGTGTGCGAAAAGCCACCGGTGAACTCGATCTCCTTGTCGCCTTGATCCTGAATGGCGTAGGCCGAGGGCGCAGCCGCGATGGCGAGTGTAAGGCCGATAGCAGAAAGAATCGGGTTG
>JAJDOL010000253.1 GCA_022340195.1 Chromatiaceae bacterium | reverse complement strand
CCCGCATCGCCCAGGGTTCCGCTGACACAGACCAGGTTGCCCGGGCGCGCGCCGCTGCGCAGCACCGCCTCCCCGTCCGGGACAAAGCCGTGCACCTGAACCGTTATCGTGAGCGGCCCGCGGGTCGTGTCGCCGCCGACGAGCTCGACCCCCTGCTCCCTGGCGAGACCGGCAAAACCGCGGCTGAAGGCTCCCAACCAGGCGTCGTCGGCCTCGGGGAGGCTGAGCGCCAAGGTCGCCCAGGCGGGGTCCGCACCCATGGCGGCCAAATCGCTCAAACCCACGGCCAAGGACTTGTACCCCAAGGCTTGGGGATCGCAGTCCGCGCGGAAGTGGACGCCGGAAACCAGGGAGTCGATGCTCACGGCAAGCTCGAAGCCCTTGGGCACGCGCAACAGGGCACAGTCGTCGCCAACGCCCATGACGACATCGGCGCGTCGGCTTACGACCCGGGAAAAATGATCACGAATCAGATCGAATTCGGACATCGCGCGTCACTGAAGATCCGGTTGTCCCACCCGAAATCATTGAGAACCGGGGCATCGGCCGTGGCGGGATTCTCGCCGACCTCTATTCGCCGGCGGAGGCGCCCGCGCCCGTCTCGCTTGCGCGCGCGTTGCGGGCGACCCGATCGAGGACGCCGTTGACGTAGCGGTGACCCTGTTCGGCCCCGAGCAGCTTGGCCAGGTCGACCGCCTCGTTGATGGCCACGCGATAAGGCACGGAAGGGCTGAAGAGCAGCTCGTAGGCGCCGGCTCGAAGAATGGCTCGCTCTACCGGATCCACGCGCTCGATCGCGCGATCCAGGGCCGGCTGCAGGCACGCGTCCAGCTCCTGCAGGTGTGCGGGAACGCCGTAGAGCAGCTGCTGGAACAGCTCGCGATCGTACGCGCCCGCCTTTTTGTCACGCGGTTTCGCGGCATCCGCCACCTCCACCAGGGATTCGGCGACCTCACGCATCCAGGCGGGATCTTCGAAGAAGTGGCGGTGGATCTCCACGGGATCCTGACCTGTCAGCTGCCACTGGTACAGGGCCAGCACGGCATAGAAGCGGGCCTGGCTGCGACGCCCGCTCATCTCGGGCGATCGGTGCGAACCGGCATACCGGATTGCGTCGGAATGCCGTTCGCCTTCGGGGCGTGAGCACAGGGTTCGAGGCGAGCTATGGAGCTTATGTCGCACCATGGGCGAGGGGCGAAAAAAGGCGCAAGTCGGTCGGTCATTTAACGGAGAGTGCCTCAGCCCAGCTGCTCGAGCAGGTTGACCATCTCGATTGCGGACATGGCGGCCTCCGCCCCCTTGTTCCCGGCCTTGGTGCCTGCGCGCTCGATAGCCTGCTCGATCGTGTCCACAGTAAGCACACCGAATGCCACGGGGATACCGTGCTTCAGGCTAACGTGCGCCATACCTTTGACACACTCGCCGGCCACATAGTCGAAGTGCGGTGTGCCGCCGCGAATAACGGCGCCGAGGGCGACGATTGCGTCATAGCCGCCTTTGGCGGCGATGCGCTCGATGGTCAACGGCATCTCGAAAGCCCCGGGGATGCGCACGATCGTCAGGTCCGACTCCTCGGCGCCGTGACGCCTCAGCGCATCCACCGCACCGGCGAGCAGGCTCTCGACCACGAAGCTGTTGAAGCGGGACACCACGAGGCAGAAGCGGGCGTTGGAGACGCGCAATGCACCTTCAATGGTCTTGATACTCATCGGGTCGATTTCTCCTCGGAAAAGCGCGGGCGCTCATGCCGGCCTTTCGATCGATATGGTATAGGGTCAGCAGGATTTCGCCGGATTCGAGGATGCTTGGAGCTCTCGGCGAGAAGCCGGTCGCCCCTGAGCCATCCGAGAAACCCGTCCTATTTCCAGCCGCCTGCCCCGGTCGTCAACTTCGGCTCGGTGCTCCAGGACTCGTCGATCTCCGACAGCGCCACGTCAGACGCCGACGTCTGAACGTCGCCTCCCACGTACTCCACCACCTCCAGGTCGAATCCCGAGATGGCGTGCATGGCCTTTGGCGCACTCATGACGCGCATCCTTCGCACGCCGAGGTCTGCCAGGATCTGGGCGCCGATTCCGTAGGTTCGCAGCTCGCTGCGGTCCTGCCGCGAATAGGAGATTCGGTCTTTCTTGTCAAGACGATCCAAGTCCTTGAGTCGCGCAAGCAGGTCATCCGCATGATCCCGATTGCGCAGGACCACGATAGCGCCTTCGCCGGCGGCCGCGACCTGGCGCATGACATCGCGCAGGGGCCAACCGCACCCGCTGTGATTGGTGCCGAAAAGGTCGCACAGGCTGTTTTGCAGGTGCACGCGCACCAAGGTCGGCCGCTCCGGCGATATGTCGCCCAGGGTCAGGGCGAAGTGCAGATCCTTGTCTATCGTGTCCCGGTAGGCCGAGATCTGAAAATGCCCGAATTCGGTGGGAAGATCGCAGGTGCATTCGCGCAGAACCGCCTTCTCGTTGCGTACGCGGTGTTGGATCAGGTCGGCGATGGTACCTATCTTGAGGCCATGGGTTTCGGCGAAGGCCGCCAGGTCATCGCGGCGGGCCATGGTGCCGTCTTCGTTGAGTACCTCGACGATGACCGCCGCCGGCTCCAGGCCCGCCATACGGGCCAGGTCGCAGCCGGCCTCCGTATGGCCGGCACGAACCAGGACCCCGCCCGGCTGCGCCATCAAGGGAAACACATGGCCCGGCTGCACCAAGTCTTTGGGCTCGGCGTTCGGCGCGACGGCGGCCTTGACGGTGGTCGCCCGGTCGGCCGCGGAGATCCCAGTCGTAACACCCTCGGCGGCCTCGATGGAGACGGTAAAGGCCGTCGAAAGCGGGGCATTGTTGTCGCTCACCATGAGCGGCAGACGCAGGCGGCGGCACCGCTCCTTGGTGAGGGTGAGGCAAATCAGACCGCGTCCGTAGGTGGCCATGAAGTTGATCGCCTCCGGCGTCACCTTGTCGGCGGCCAACAACAGATCGCCCTCGTTCTCCCGGTCCTGGTCGTCCATGATGACGACCATCTTGCCCTGGCGCAGGTCTTCGATGATTTCTTCGGTAGTGTTCAGGGCCATGATGTTCGACTTACTGCCGTTGGAAGGGAAAACGAAAGCATTGTAGTTTAGCAAATTCTAAATCTGCCGACCTGGTCAATGCACTATTTCAAAAACCCGTTTTCGGCGAGGAATTCAGCTGTAATGCCGGGCGCATCGGATTCCGCGGCCTTGTCGCCGAGCACCAGGCGCTCGAGATAGCGGGCGATGAGATCCACCTCGAGGTTGACCCGGGATCCCGCGCCGTATTCGCTCATGATGGTCTCCTGGAGCGTATGGGGGACGATATTGAGATCGAGCACCTGGCCCCTGACGCCGTTGACCGTCAGGCTGGTGCCGTCGACACTGATGGACCCCTTGTGCGCGATATAGCGGGCCAGCTCCGACGGCGCCTCGATGGTGAATCGAACCGAACGGGCGTCCTCACGCCGATCCAGAACCCTGCCGACACCATCGACATGACCGCTCACCAGATGACCGCCGAGGGGTGTCGCCAGGGTCAAGGCCTTTTCCAGATTCGCGCGGCTCCCCGGACGCAGATCGCCGAGCGTGGTCAACGACAGGGTCTCGCGGGACACGTCCGCGGCGAAGCTGTGACCCTCGACGACGACAGCCGTCAGGCAGACGCCGTTGACCGCAATGCTGTCCCCCGGAGCGACACCCGCCATGTCGAGCTTCCCCGTACCCAGCGTCAGGCGAACGTCTCCACCGCGGGGCTCCAAGGCACGAATCTCGCCAATGGCCTGAATGATTCCTGTGAACATCGCGTTTCACCCGTCTTGCTGGAGTCTATGACACGGACACGCCCGATCCGTGCTTCGGAACAGCCCTGATCCTCAAATCCGGTCCGACCATCCGTATATCAAGGATGTCGAGCTCGACACGATCCTGCATCCGTGCAAGGCCAGGAAGTCGAAACAGCCCGCGGGCATCGTCGCCCATGAGATGGGGGGCAAGGTAGAGAAGGATCTCGTCCACCAGATGCGCCTGGAGCAGCGACCCGGCCAGGGTCGGTCCGGCCTCCACCAGAATCTCGTTGATCTCCCGGCGAGCGAGATGACGCAACAGGGATTCGAGATCGACGCGGTCCCCGCTACCGGGACAGACACAGACCCTGGCCCCGGCAGATTCCAGCCGCATGACGTCGGCTTTTTCCGGATCCAGGCAAGCGATCAGGGTTTCACCCGGCAGACCCAGCATAACCGCCCGCTCCGGGGTGCGCAGGCGACTGTCGACCAGAACACGCAATGGCTGCCGAACCGGCTCGCCCGGCTTCATCCCCGGTAGGTCGTCCGCCCCCAGACGCACATTCATCGAGGGATCATCCGCGAGCACGGTGCCAATACCGGTGAGGATCGCCGAGCTGCGCGCGCGCAGCAGTTGAACGTCCCGCCGCGCCGACTCGGAGGTGATCCACTTGCTCTCGCCGCTGGCCATGGCGGTACGTCCGTCCAGGCTGGCCGCCAGCTTGCAGCGCACCTGGGGCAAGCCCCGACGCATGCGCTTGATGAAGCCCGGATTCAGAGCTCGCGCCTCGGCCTCCAGCAGGCCGACTTCCACCGCGACGCCGGCGGCTCGCAGGATCGCCAGTCCTTCACCCGCTACCAGTGGGTTCGGGTCCGCCATGGCAGCCACCACGCGCTTCACCCCCGCCTCGATCAGGCCCTCCGTACAGGGTGGGGTCCTCCCTTCGTGACAGCAGGGCTCCAAGGTGACATAAGCGGTGGCGCCACGCGCCCGCTCGCCGGCATCCGCGATCGCATTGCGCTCGGCATGGGGCTCGCCGGCACGGCGATGGTAACCCTCTCCCACGATCCTCCCACCGCGGACCAGGACGCAGCCCACGCGGGGATTGGGATCGGTCGTAAAAAGTCCCAGACGCGCGAGCCGAATCGCCCGCGCCATGAACGCCGGATCATCCGGACCCGGGGTCAAGATTTCTTTTCCAGATCCGCGAGCAGGTCCATCTGGTGGCGTCGAGCCTCCGGTGTCGGCTGGCGCTCCAGGCGGTCGATCTCCTCGCGGAAGGCCGCCACGTCCTCGAACTGACGATAGACGGAGGCAAAGCGTACGTACGCCACTTGATCCAGGCCGCGAAGCTCGTCCATAACGAATTCGCCGATCTTGCGCGACGAGATCTCTCCTTCCCCACCGGAAATCAGGCGCCGGTTGATGCGGGAAAGGGCCGCCTCGATTTCCTCTGTGCCGACCGGGCGCTTCTCGAGGGAACGCATGATGCCCGAGCGCATCTTGCGTCCATCGAAGGGAACACGGGAACCGTCACGCTTGATCACGCGCGGCAGATTCAGCTCGGCGCCCTCGTAGGTCGTGAAGCGTTCTTTGCACACGGTGCAGCGGCGACGGCGGCGCACCTGATCGCCGTCGCCCGACAGACGGGAGTCGATGACCTTGGTGTCCTGGGCTCCGCAGAAGGGGCAGCGCATATCTGAAAAAAAAAGTCGGTCGGATTAGGCGCGCGACACCGGGTCCTGAATCAAATCGTACGGCGCTCATGCGCGCGATAATCCGACATTGGGAGCGCCACGACGAATTACGTCCGGATTCCGGGTGTCACCGCTCGTACACGGGAAAGCGCGCGCACAGCTCAATCACCTTCGCCTTGATCCGATCGATCACGGCCGGCTCTCCCCTGGCATCGACGATGTCGCACATCCAGTCCGCCAGGTCCCGCGCCTCGTCGGTTCCGAAGCCTCGGGTCGTTATCGCGGGGGTCCCGACGCGGATGCCGCTGGTGACGAACGGGGACTGGGGGTCGTTGGGGACGGCATTTTTGTTCACCGTGATGTTCGCCGCCCCCAGCCAGGCATCGACGTCCTTGCCGGTGAGACCCTGCTCGATGAAGCTCACCAGAAACAGATGGTCGCTGGTGCCGCCGGATACCACATCGTAACCGCGCGAGAGGAAAACCTCCGCCATGGTCTGGGCGTTCAGCAAAACCTGCTGTTGATAGGCCTTGAACTGCGGATCCATCGCCTCCTTGAAGGCGACGGCCTTGGCGGCGATCACGTGCATCAGGGGCCCGCCCTGGGTGCCCGGAAAGACCAGGGAGTTGAGCCGCTTCTCGATATCCGGATTGGACTTGGCCAGGATCAAGCCGCCGCGGGGACCGCGCAGGGTCTTGTGGGTCGTGGTGGTGGTCACGTCGGCGATCTGCACCGGACTCGGGTAGAGATCCGCGGCGACCAGGCCTGCGACATGGGCCATGTCCACGAAGAGGAAGGCACCGACGTCGTCGGCAATGGCACGGAAACGTCTCCAGTCGATCACCCGGGAGTAGGCGGAGAAACCGGCGACGATCATGCGCGGCTTGTTCTCCCGCGCGAGGCGCTCCACCTGCGCATAGTCGATCTCCCCGGTCGACGTATCGAGTCCGTATTGCACCGCGTCGTAGAGCTTGCCCGAGAAATTGGGCTTGGCGCCGTGCGTAAGGTGACCGCCGTGGGCCAGGCTCATGCCGAGAATCGTGTCCCCGGGCTGACACAGGGCCATGTAGACAGCCGCATTGGCCTGCGAGCCGGAGTGCGGCTGGACGTTGGCATAGTCCGCGCCGAACAGGGCCTTGGCTCTGTCTATGGCGAGTTGCTCGGCGACGTCCACATGCTCGCAACCGCCGTAGTAGCGCTTGCCCGGATAGCCCTCGGCATACTTGTTGGTCAACACCGTGCCCTGGGCCTGCATTACCCGCGGGCTGGCGTAGTTCTCGGACGCGATCAGCTCGACGTGCTCCTCTTGCCGGCGCTCCTCGTTCCGGATCGCCTGCCAGATCTCGTCGTCGTAGCCGGCAATCTGCATGGTCTTGTCGAACATCGAATCTTCCTCGGTAACAAATCTTGGTAATGCTTTGGGGCGGAAATCCCAAAGCCAATCCTGTCCCCAGCCTCGGCGGTCCGCACGGCGGACCCTACGAGCTGCGCCGGCTCGGGGTGGGGTGCGTTGTGCGGACCCATGACTCGGTGGGTGTCGGATCTTCGCCGTCGCACAATAGTGTAGCGTCTTCCCCACCCGGCGTCCGCACGGCAGGCGGGAGTCATGGTGGTTCGGCAAGGCGTCGCCCCTGCGGTTCAGGCAGATCCTTCGTTGATCATGCGGTCGAATCGGTCCAGCAAAACCATCAGGGGAATGGGCGACCAATCGCAGTCGCGCAAAGCCTCCTCCGCCATGGGCCGAATCCCGCTGGCCTCGGGCATGGGACCTCCGGCATCGGCCAGGGCCCGGGTGTGGGGGATGAAGACCCACTGCAGCCACTGGGTGAAATCCATCTGGTCGCAACAAAAGGGAAACCGGCTTTCGAAGGCGGTCGGCGGTGGCGGGACCGACTCCCACTGGCCCCGGCGGTGAAGCTCCCGCTCGATGTCGCTCATGAGGGACAGGAAACGACTCAGGTCCGAGTAACCGGGTTTGGGGCGCGTGCCGGCACCCGAGCAGGTGGCCGTTCCAGCTTTCGGATCCAGGATCAGAGCTCCCGCAGTCCCAGCACGTCCTGCATGTCGTAGAGCCCTATGCCCTTTCCTTTAATCCAGCGCGCCGCGCGTACCGCGCCGCCGGCGAAGGTCATGCGGCTGGAGGCCTTGTGGGCGATCTCCACCCGCTCCCCCTCGGAGGCGAACCACACCGTATGCTCGCCGACCACGTCGCCGGCACGGATGGTCTCGAAGCCGATGGTGTCCCGTGCCCGCGCCCCTGTGTGCCCCTCACGGCCGTAAACGGCAACCTTCTCGAGATCTCTGCCGAGGGCGTTGGCGACCACCTCACCCATGCGGATGGCGGTTCCGGAGGGGGCATCCACCTTGTGGCGGTGATGGGCCTCGATGATCTCGATGTCGACCCCATCCCCCAGCACACGGGCGGCCAGATCCAGCAGCTTCAGACACAGGTTGACGCCGACGCTCATGTTGGGCGCGAAAACAATGCCGACCTCGGCCCCCGCGGCCGCGATGACCTCGCGCTGAGCGGAGTCGAGGCCCGTGGTGCCGATCACCATCGCGTTGCCGCCACCACGACACAGCTCGACATGGCGCATGGTAGCGACCGGGGCGGTAAAGTCGATGAGCACGTCGAAGCCGTCGAGCACGGACGCCAAATCCGGTCCCACCTCGACCCCGAGGCGCCCGACCCCGGCGAGCTCACCGGCGTCCGCACCCAGAAGGCCGTTGCCTGGCTGCTCGGTAGCAACACTCAGCCTGAGCCCATCCGCCTCTGTGGCCGCCCGAATCAGGGTCCGACCCATGCGTCCGGCCGCCCCGGCCACCGCGATTCTGATATCACTCATTCTCGTCTCCAAGCGGCAATCTCAATTGCGATAAAGCTCCATGAAGCGCGCCTCGGAAAAGCCGTTCATTCGCTTGTTCCCCACCAGGATAACCGGAACGCCCGTGGCATTCATGCGTTCCCACTCGCGCCTGGCCGCGCCGCTCTGCTCGATGTCCAGGTCGCGATACCGGATGCCCTCGGCCTTGAAGAAACGCTTTGCCTGTTTGCACACGCCGCACCAGGGGGCGCTGTACATCACGACCTTTCTCGACTTTCCGGGGTTCGGCTCTTGCGATCGCATGGCCTGCGACTCCTCCAGCTCCTCGACGCTTACGCCCTCGTAGGTGTTGATCGGAGACAGCTCGACCGATTCGGCCTCGACCGTCGGCGGCGGCTGATCCGAGAACTGAACCCGGCCGTTGGCATCCACCCATCGGTAGATCCCCGCATCCGCATCCGTCAGCATGCTCAGGAGCACGACGCAGAGCAGAACGAGCCGCGTTGTATTCTTTACCGCTGGCTCCCACGCTCCGGCGTGGGAACAGTTCCCGACGCTCCGGCGTCCCCCGACGGTGCTTGACATTCTGTCTGAACCTCCACGAGACCCGTCATGCCGGCGCAGGCCGCTAGCTCCTACGCTCCAGCGTGGGAGAGTTTCCCGACGCTCCAGCGTCCCCAGGCACCAGCTACTATTCTGCCGCTGGCTCCCACGCTCCAGCGTGGGAGCAATTCCCGACGCTCCGGCGTCCCGGGCACCAGCTACCAGTCCGTCCGCACCTCCAGGAGACCCGGCATGCCGACATAGCTCCGAGCGCTGCTGTACCGCCAGTGTACCGGCTCGTCCACATAGCCGCGGGCCACCGGGTTATCGTGTATGTACTCCAGCTTCTGTCGCATCATATCTTCTCCTTGAATCTGCTCCGGATGCGAGCCCTCCTGCCAAACCTGATGTTCGCGATCCGCCTTGTGCCGTACCTTGTGAAACGCCAAGAGCTGGAGCACGGGTGAATTGCGCTCCTTCAGACGCTCGACAATGCGTCGGGCAGTATACGACTCGAGGCTCGCGATTGACTTGCCAAGTGGATTCCCGGCTGCCAGAAGGTAGCAGTGATTCTCCAGAATCACGTATCCGTAGAGGATCAGCCGTCCTTCGCGCTGCAGAAAGCGAACGGATTCGAGAAAGATCTCCACGTTCGCGGGTTGGGCGAACAAGGGTAACCATTGAACAATAGTGCAGGTAAGAAAATGCGGTGCGGACTGGTCGTGGATTCGGTAGCGATCTCTGCCCATGTTGTTTCCTTTCTGTTTTAGCCGTCAGTCAAGATCTGCCATTCGGTCTCTTGCGCGTCGCCACAGGACGCTGGAGCGTCGATGCCTGCTCCCACGCTGGAGCGTGGGAGCCAGAGGAAAAATTCC
>JAJDOL010000245.1 GCA_022340195.1 Chromatiaceae bacterium | reverse complement strand
ATAGCCGGTGTGGGTTCCGTCCAGCGCGATACGCAAGCCGCATTGACCATCGAAGCGCGCAGATTCGCTGGCGGTCAGAATGCCGTCGGTGTCTTGCACGTGGTCCCAGTAGGACAGGGAGCAGGCGTGTGCAGCTGCGCCAAAGACCATCATCCAAATCAGCGCGGATACGAGCAGACCGTCTCGAATCTTGCTTCTCATCCTCAGCCCTTCTCGTTAGTCCTCGAAGCCATCGGAGAAGAGCTGATCCGATGGCGGTCCGGTGTCGTATACGGGTGGTATATCGGTACCCTGAATCACACCCAGAGGCTGATAGTCGGTGTAGCCGGGGAAAATGATCCCGAAATAGGGATTCTCGAGATGACGTATGAGAATCTCGCCCAGCACGTGCCTGAAATCCGTGGTCACAAAAATATCCTGACCTTCGAACAGCCCGCTGTTGGCAAGCCCCGGCCAATCACCGTAGATTTGGCCGCCGTTAACAGCCCCACCCATGATGATCATATCCGACGCCAGACCATGATCGGTGCCGACATCGGCGTTCTCACGTAAGCGTCGGGAAAACTCGGTCTGCACGACGAGCGTGGTCCGAGCCAGGATATTTCCCGACGCCCCGATATCGGTCATGAAAGCCGACAAGCTTTGCGCCAGCGGAGTGACCAGGTTGTCCGCGAAGTATCCGGTGCTGCCGTACCCCTGACCGGCATGGGTATCCCAACCACCGAAATCGAGCGTGGCGACACGCAGGCCGACATCCATCTTGATCACCTGCGCCAGCATCTTGAATTGATCGCCCAGATATTCATTCGGGTATTGGGCGTTGCCGCTCGGGACATAGCTCGCAAAATCCTGCGATGCGATTACCTCGAGCGCCGCGATCGCATGCGCCCCGGCAACTTGGTTCGCACTAGAACCTGTATACAGTGACGAGAGCACCTGCTGCTGACGTGAGATCCAGGCCCAGTGCGTCGTATTGAGTGCGAAATTGGCCGGATCGTCCATGGTAAGCACGAAGGGATCTCCGGCAAACGAGGTCGGCGTATAGGAGGACGCCGCCAGCGAAGGAATGATGATTGTCGGCGGTAGTCCCGGGAGTGATTGAAAGTACCGAGTCAACCAACCGGTGCCCGTGCCTTTGTTATCCGGCGTGCCGGATTCCAGATACCTCATCGCATCGAAATGACTTCGGGAGGGCACCAGGGTGTTACCCGTTGCGCGCACAACCGCCAAATAACCGTCATCATAGAGATCTTTCAACTGCCCGGCAGCCGGGTGAATTCCAAACTGATTGTTTAGATTTAGCGCCGCGCCGGTTCCGCTCTCCGGGATCTTTAGTACCGGCCGGGCCGTTTCGTATTCGACGCGGTCGGATCCGGAAAGCGGCGGAAAAAGACTCAGACCATCGCAGCCACCCCGGAGAAACAATACGATAAGGATATTGTCGTTGGATCCCGCATCGCTGAACACAAAACGCGGCGCGACCAAGGCGGTGGCCGCACCCGCGCCGCAGAGCTTGATGAACTGTCTGCGTGTAACCAGCATTCGTGCCTTTACCGCTGCAGGAACTCCGGAGACATCAAGATCAATCCCACCATGGACCTGAGACCGGACTGCCAGTAATGGGGCCATGCGTCCTGGCTCAAATCCACGGGCGTGTCCAGTCCCCAGCTGCCCGTATAGTAGTCCGAGTGATCCAACAGCGTGGCGACCTTGGTAACCTGCTGCACGTCCGGCTGGTAACCCAGAATCCGTTGAAACCAGAAGTCCGCGAGGTTCCGTGGTGTTCGCGTGCCCGGATCGGGAAAATCGGCAAGCGTAGCGCCCAGAACATCCAGGTAATAAAAGCCGCCGTCTTCCTCATGCAACAACCAGCTCAATGTGCGCCATGTCATAACCAGGGCGGTGGTTCCCTGCCAGATCGCCCTGAAATCCGGGTAGCCGTTCGGTGGTCCCCAGGAGTACGGGTAGTGTCCGGTTTTGTCGAAAAGCCATCGGAAAACATCGGAGAAGAAATCCCCGATCTCGAGCGTGACGTCGGCCTCGCAGGCGCGCATTGCGCTCACAACCGTCTCGAACGGACGTTTGATCTTCTCACCCCAGGTGTTGCGGAAGTCCTCCGACAGGAGAATGTGGCGAACCACCAGCTTGAGCTGGTCGGACGCCTGCCAATTGTCGTGAAACACCTGAGCCGCGGAGGAAACGATTTCCTCCCGCGGATTATCCGAGATCAAGCGCCGGCAGAGTTTCCGGCAGACGAAGGTTGCCGTCCCCGGATGCTCGGCAAGCTTGTCGAGCACATCGCGTCCGTCTTTCAGATCACTCTGGTCCGCCGGCAGAAAATCGCCCAGTACGTACTTCTGAAATCTGTCATGCCAGTAATTCCGGTATCGGAACACGCCCGTATCCGGATCCTCGGGATCGGTCCAGTGAGCGTTGGCGACACTCCAGCCGGTGAAGCACCGCGCGATCTCCAATACATCGCCCTCCACATAGCCAACCGGCCTGCCCTCGCCGTCATGCGGAACCTCCCAATTCTGTATTGTCCCGAGATAATTCTCCGCTCCCATGGTATGCAGCTCGCAGAGCTCCCGGGCGTAGTTCTCGTTGGGACCGTCATCGCTGCTGTCCACGTTGTCCAGGTAGTACAGCATCGCCGTGCTTTTTGCATTCGCTTCCAGCATGTCACGGAAATTGCCGAGCAGGTGCGGGCGAATCACATCGCGATCATAGTGCACCCACACGGCCGCCATGGGCATGTCCCAGGAATAGACGTTGAAATGGTTATGCCAGAAATCGGCAAGCACTTCGACAAGCTGGCGCTTGCTGTAGGTCGCCCGTACAAAAGCCGCGTATTGGGTCTCCATGGCCGGTCGTATGCGTTCCGCCCACGCCACGTCCGCCCGGTAATGCTCCAGCCATAATTGCTCCAGGGTCTTGCCGAGCGTCGTATAGGCCGGGTCGGCAAGCCGGGCCTCCAACGCGGAATCGTCGATGCTATTGGGATCGAGCTGTTGATCGACGAACGCCGTGAGACGGGAAAGGGGATCCTCTCCGAGCAGCCCAAAGGCGTCGATATCTCCGGGTCTGGGTCCGAATGCGATACGGTTCCAGGCGATCACCCCCAACGGGGGAGTGAGCAGTGCGCTTGCTTCCGGCGCACTGACCGTAAAGACCGTTGCTTCCTGACTGCTGTAGAGGGCAGAATCCGGCGCGGGCGTTCCTTGGTCGGGATTCACCTCGTTCGGAAAAATCGTCAAATCCTCTTCGCCCAGCAGGCTGGCTATGATCTTGCGGTTTTCCTGATGACTTCCTAGACGCATATCTGGCTAACGATCACGATTGTTGAGCTTTGAATCCCAATTGTCAGGTTCCTATTCCGTTAACACATTGGCATTGACGATTGCGTGCGATCAATTCCTGGAGACATAAATGCCCTTTGATCCCCCCGAGGTCGGTGACGCGAGGGACGCGAAGGCGGAGAGGACGAACGGGGTTACCGCAGCAAGCTCGCGGCTTCTGCGAAGCAGATTGGAGTTGACATCATCCTGTGGGCATACAAATACCCTGAATGCAGTGCAATAGCCTTTTCGAGCTCCTCGCAATCTTCGACCCTCGGATAACGGGTACGAATACAGCCTGTCCCGAGCTCCAAGAGCTCAGTTGCCAACAACCACAAGGGAATGGTCGTTGGCCAGCTTTTTTCTAGTTGTTTCGGCAGGTTGTCTTTATCACGCTAGACGCCAGCTTGCTACGCTACTCTAAAGCAACGCGTTTTTTTGTGATGCAGGACACAAAACCCGAGGCAGCCGTAACACGCGCCATCAAGGGCGATTTCCCGAAATCAAGAAAATGCTCGGCGGCTCGCAGATCCGGTCCACCACGCCCGATGTGGTGATCACTCATCTGAGCTTCCCTACAGCCGCTGCCATCACCTGGATCTACGCCGACGCTGATGGATAGGTGGGTGCGCGATCGCTCTTTGGGCGCAAACCTATTGCCGCGGATGCAGCCACGCGGGCAGTAGCTCGTAAGGATCCAAGCTGACTTTCTCGTCGAAGCCGATGCCCTTGTCACGCATGAGCTGCTGCACTTGTCCCTGGCGGAACGCATCGAACAGATCGGTGCAGCCGCCTATGAGCTCTCCCCCCACGAAGATCTGGGGGATGGTCTTGAAGTCTGTGCGCTCGATCAGTGCCGAACGGATCTGGCCACCCCAGTCGTCCTTCTTGAGCTCCGCTGAGTCGATGTCGACGGATCGGTACTGGATTCCGCACTTGGCGAACAGCTTGCGCACCGACCAGCAGAACTCGCACCATTCCAGGGCGAACATGACCACGGGTTGCCCGGCATCTCCGATGGTTTCGGCGACGAAGCGGCGCGCCGCTTCCGTCACGGGCGCGGCGGGTTCGTCCTCTTGGGCGCTCTCCGGGACCACATCGAAGCGGAAGCTGGGTGTCGAACGGGAGATCTCGATCTCCTCGATGCTCATCTCGTTGAAGACGTCCTCGAACAGGGGGGTGCTCAGGTAGCGCTCGCCCGTGTCGGGAAGCATACAAAGCACTGTGCTTCCCTCCGGGGCCTCGGCACAGACCCGCAGGGCACCGGCAAATGTAGCTCCGCCGGAGATGCCGGTAAAGATGCCTTCTTTCTGTGCCAGCTCCCGCGAGCAGCTCAGGGCATCGGCGCCCTTGACCGGCACGATCTGGTCGATCAACTCTGCGCTCACTACGTCCCCCGTCAGCTTGGGTATGAAGTCGGGACTCCAGCCGTGCATCTGATGTGGGCGGAAGCTCGGATGGCTGGCGGATGGCGAGCCGTCGGGCGCCCGTTCCTGTGGTATTCCGCTGCTCAGGAGCTGCGAGTTGTCGGGCTCACAGACGACGATTTGCGTCTCCGGCCTTTCAGCCTTGAGCACCCGCGACACCCCCTTCAAGGTACCTCCAGTGCCGAACCCGGTAACCCAGAAGTCCAGCCGCTTGCCCCGAAAGCTGTCGAGGATCTCAGGTGCCGTGGTACGCGAGTGAATGTCCGCATTGGCCTCGTTCTCGAATTGGCGGCACAGAAACCAGCCATGTGCCTCTGCCAGCTCAACGGCTTTAGCCAACATACCGGTACCCATCTGATCGGCCGGTGTCAGGATCACTTTAGCCCCCAGAAAGCGCATCATCTTGCGCCGCTCGACGCTGAAGTTCTCTGCCATCGTCACCACCAGCGGGTAGCCCTTCTGCGCGCAAACCATGGCCAGACCGATACCTGTGTTGCCGCTTGTCGCCTCCACGACGGTCTGGCCGGGCTGCAGCCTGCCGGATCGCTCCGCGTCTTCGATCACGCCGATGGCCAGCCGATCCTTGACCGAGCCCATGGGATTGAATGCCTCGAGCTTGACGTAGAGCTCTACGCCCGGCGGAGCCAGCCTGGAGATCTTTACGATTGGCGTGTTGCCGATCGTGCCGAGAATATTGTCGAAGGGTTGGGACATAGGAGGTGGCTCAAGGTTGTGAACGATTCGCAAAGCTTAGTCGATAACTCGGGAATCGAGCAGAGTTCGTGCGCTATCGACCTTGGGGGTCAAGGTTTACACCCGATCAGGTACGCGCCGCCCATGAGCTGATCCGCATCACACCACCCGGTGGACGAGTCGGCCTGGCCAACTGGGCCCTCAAGGGTTTTATCGGGCAGTCGTTCAAGACCATCGCCAAACATGTCGCTCCGACGGCCGCCCTTTCGGCACACGCCGGCGGCCGGCGGCCGTCCCGGAATCAGCTTCAGAAATCGCCTCAATCCCTTGCGCGCTTCCAAGCGCGTTCAAAGGTCTCTTGCAACACGCCGTCGCCGCGCTCCGCGACCACCTCGGTCAACCGCTCCCTGAGTCCATCGTTGACCCGATAAACGGCAAGCTCCTGAACCACCAACCTTGCGCTGGTTTTGTCGCCATCTGCCGCCACCGCGCACAGCCAATCGAACGCGGCCTCGCTGCGGTGAAGGGCAGCGGCTCGTAACAGCACCCGGTCGGAATCTCTCTTAAGCGGCTGCTCCTCCCAGCGAGCGCGCAATATCTCCAACGCGATGTCGAGCCGGGATTCGCCCAGGGCCAATGCCGCCAACTCGCGAATAGCAGGATGCGGGTTGTCCAAGAATCCGGCGACAAAGGCCGGTGCCTCGTCCGCCTCCAGCTGCAATAAGCCGGAAAGGCAGTCGCCGACTACCTCGGGCTCCGGGTCTCCCGCGAGCGCCTTCGAGCGCAGCACGGCTTCGGCCGGTAGCGGCTCGGTGCAGGCAATCGCACGCGCGGCACCACTGCGGGCATGGGGCTCGGGATCATGGAGCAGAAAGACCAACTCGATGAGTGCACGTGGGTGTGTGGTGCCCACCAGGCCCATGGCGCAGCTGCAACGCAGGTCGACGGCCGTATCGACCGTACCACCCCACACCGGCTCGAGCTGCCGGTATTTCATACCCGCGATAAAGAAGCCGCTATCTTGTGAGTCCAGCGAGACCAGGGCGCGGGCGATAGCGCCCTTCGCCGCGCAGCTCGGGTCCTTCTTCGCCGGATTTTCGAGCAGCCGAGCGTACGCCTGGAGCAAGCTCGGCTCCAGGTCATAGAGCAGGCGCTCGGCGCACTGCTCCGCCCCCCGCGCGACCAGGAGGTGGTGTCGATCACCCAGGGCCTTTCGGGTTGCTTCTACAACTGTAGCCGCCTCCCCGGCCTCACACAGCTGCCGGTATCGCTCGATGCGCGCGCGAACATCGGAGTCCTTCGGGGACATTCCGGTGTCGTCGATCGGATACTATCCCCGGCCCTAACCGATCGGTCCTGTCCCCTCATCGGGCACCAGATCCCGATAAGCGTGCCAGGTGGCGTGTCCGATCAAGGGCATGCAAACGATCAAACCAATGTAGAAGGTAATGATCCCAACGCCCACGAACATGACGATCAAGGACGCCCAAAGGATCATAGCCTGCCAATTCACGCGCACGGCGCGCATGCTGGTCTGCATGGCGGTAAGCACGTCTACCTGCCGATCCATGAGCATGGGCGTGCTGACGACGCTGATGCTGAAGGTAAAACCGGCGATCAAGGCACCGGCGAGGATACCGCTGAACAGAAACACGGGGCTGTTGCCGGAAAGGAACACCTCCGGGATGAAGTTTTCCCAGGTGGGTATGGGCTGATCGTAGAAGAGAGCAAAAACCAGAAGCGCGACCAGCATCCAGGCGAGCGCGACCAGCACCACGACGACGGCCAAGGCGGACAGGTGCACTTCGTTGCGCCTCCACGCCTCGACCACGCTGACAAACTGTACTTTCTCCCCGCGTTCGAGACTCGCACTGATCTGGTAGAGGCCAATTCCCAACAGGGGAGCGACGAGGAAGAATCCGGCCGCCAGTGGCGGGATGATGAAGAACAGGCCCTCGTAGACCAAACCGAGGGTCAGCAGGTAGCTCAGGAGCATGAAGACCGAGCCATAGGCGAGGCTGAGCTTGGGGGCAGCGGTCAGATCTTTCCACCCTTTGCCCAACCATTCCCAGGGATGGTCCAAGGTGATCTCGTTGACCTTTGGCTGGCCCTGATTCCGGTCCGCGGTTGTTGGAGCTTGGTCCATTCGGGGTCCTCCAGATTTCATTTCTCTATCGCTGAGGTTTGGATTCGCTGTGTGAGCTGATGGTACGAAAGTCCTCGGCCATCGTCTGCGGGTTGTGGGGTGTGCTGAAGATCGCGGACAAACGGGCCTGTGGATCCAAGAGCAAAATGGATGCCGAGTGGTCCACCAGGTAGCCCATGGCCGTTTCCTGGTCGTCCGAACGCCGGTACAGGACGCCCAGCTGTGCGGTCAAGGGACGCAGCACCTCGTGATCTGCGGTCGCGCCCCGGATGCGCGGATTGAAGTAGGCGACATATTCGCCGACCCGCTCGGGCGTGTCACGCTCCGGGTCCACCGAAACGAATAGGAAGTCCGGTTGCGGCCCGGCTCCGGACTTGGCGAGCTCCTGCTCCAAGGCATCGAAGGTTGCCATCATGGTCGGACAGATGTCCGGGCAGTGCGTGTAACCGAAAGCGACGAAGGTCCAGCGTCCTTTCAAGGCGTTGGGGCCGAGAGGACGGTTGTCCTGATCGGTGAGCGTGAAATCCTCCAGAGACTTGGGCGGCGAAAGCAGGGTCGCGGCCTTCAGATCTCCGGCGATCGACTTGGGATCGAACCCGCCACCGTAAAAGAGAAGTCCGAGCCAGATACCGGCCGCAACCGCAAAGACGCCGAGAAAGACCATTAGGAGCCTGTTGAGGCCCCCGCTCGATTGTGGCTGCTCTGTCATGACGGATACTCCGTTGTCGATAACCTGGCGAGGGTTCGCCTCAAACCTGGATTGGTTGCTGTGAGCGAACGAGCACGAATATGCGCATAGCGGATCGAATCGATCCGTGACATTTGCGTTCGGTCGCGTACTTCGAAATCATTAATCCCGCAATTGGCCGCGCGACTCTTTCCAAGCTCCCGGCGCAATCGGCGTTTCGAATTCCTCCACCTCGCGAACCAAGCTGTGGGGGCGGCGCCTCGGACACAGCCGAGACGGGAGATCGATTCGCATCACGGTAGGAAAGTCCCCTACAATTGCGCGTTCCAACGAACGAGCAGGTGTGAACATGACGGACAAGGGGACGGCGATCGACGAGCATGGGCATCTCACCACGGACAGGAAACAACGGCGTATGGTGATCGCCTGGCTGGGCTTGGGCATCACCGCCCTGGCGCTGGCCGGGATCTTCGCGATCTTGCTCGTGGTGGCACGCGTTCCCGGCACCGAGGCTCTGTTTCCCACTCAGGATTTCTTCCGGGTCGCCCTGATCGTGCATGTGGACCAGTCGGTGCTGATCTGGTTCCTCGCCTTTGCCGGCCTGCTCTGGAGCCTCGGGACCGGGGCCTCTCCCGCGGTCTCCCGGAGCGCCTTCGCAATCGCCGCCGCGGGCTGTCTGCTGGTCGCCGCAGCGCCCTTCCTGGGTGCCGGTAACCCGCTGCTGAACAACTATGTGCCGGTGCTGAATCATCGCCTTTTCCTTATCGCCCTCGCGGTGTTCGCCTCCGGTGTTCTGCTGCAAGTCTTGGCCTATCTGGCGCGGGGCTTCGGCGGGATTACCTGGTCGGAGCCCGTGACTGTCGGCATAGCGACGGTGGCCATCGCGACCCTGGCGGCAGCCCTTTCGTTCGTCTGGACCTGGCTCGAGCTGCCTGGCCAATGGCAGGGCAAGGCCTATTACGAATACTTGTTCTGGGGGCCGGGCCACGTCTTGCAGTTCGCCTTCACGCAGCTCATGCTCGTGGCTTGGCTGTGGTTGCTGCGAGCGTCCGGCCGACCTATCGGCTTGCGTCCCGGCTGGGTCTCCGCAATCCTGGTGCTGGGCATCCTGCCGCTCCTGCTGGTCCCGCTGATCCACGCCAGCTACGCGCCAGATGCTGCGGAAACACGGCTCGTCTTCATTCAGCTCATGCAGTGGGGCAACGGCCTGGCCGCGGTACCTATCGGGTTGCTGGTCGCCGTATCTCTCCTGCGCCACCGCCGGAAGCCCTCGCCGGACGCGCAGCGACCCGCGCACGTCGCTTTGATCTGGTCGCTGACACTGTTCGTCGCCGGCGGCGTTCTGGGCGTCCTGATCGTCGGAGTGAACACCATTATTCCCGCTCACTACCATGGCTCCATCGTCGGCGTGACCCTCGCGCTCATGGGACTCACCTATCACCTGCTTCCCGAGCTGGGATTCGGGCGCCCCGCGGGTCGAATGGCTCGCATTCAGCCGCTGGTATACGGCGTCGGTCAACTGGTGCACATCGGAGGATTGGCGGCATCCGGCGCCCTCGGTATCCAACGCAAGACCGCGGGTGCCGCCCAGGGCCTGGAAAGCGTTTGGACCAAAGCGTTTATGGGGATCATGGGCCTGGGCGGTCTGCTCGCTGTCATCGGTGGCATCCTGTTCGTCCTTGTCGTCCTGCGAGCGTTCCGTCACCGGACTGCGTGAGTGTTTATTGCCGCGCTCTCTTGGCCAATGCCGATCGCTAGGCCAAGGCAAGCCGCAGGTAGTGGTCGGCCAGCAGGAACGCGAACAGGGCCATGAGATAGACGATCGAGTAACCGAAGGTCTTCATGGCGTAGCCGTCGCCCTTGCTGCGCAGCAGGCGTACCGCGTGGTAGACGAAGCCCGCCCCAAATGCGACCGCACCGGCCAGGTAGAGCAGACCGCTCATGTGCACAAGGAATGGCATGAGCGAGACCGTGAGCAGCATCAGACTGTAAATCAGGATCTGCAGCTTGGTGAAATCCACGCCGTGGGTCACCGGCAGCATCGGGATACCGGCCCGGGCGTACTCGGTACGCCGCTTGATCGCCAGGGCCCAGAAATGCGGCGGGGTCCAGACGAAGATCAGGAGGACGAGAAGCAGACCCTCTAGGCCTACCTCGCCGGTAACGGCGGTCCAGCCCAAGAGAGGCGGCATGGCGCCGGCCAACCCTCCCCAGACGATGTTCTGAGGCGTCGCCCGCTTCAGGTACATGGTGTAAATGACCGCATAGCCCAAAAAGGCAAAGAAGGTTAACGCCGCCGTCAGCGGATTCACCAAAGTCGCCAGCATCAGCATGGAAAGCGCCGCCATTCCCAGGGCAAAGCCCAGGGCATGGGTGGTGTCCAGATCTCCCCTGGGCAGGGGACGGTCGCGAGTGCGTTCCATGACGGCATCGATTCGCTGATCGACCACGTGATTGAGTGCTGCTCCGGCGGCGGATGCCAGACCTATTCCGAGCAGGCCGAAAAACAAGGCCTGCAGCGGAACCATGCCCGGACTCGCGAGCAGCATCCCAACCAGGGCGGTGAATAGGATGAGCGCCACCACCTTGGGCTTGGTCAGGTCGTAATAGCGTCGCCAGGCGAGCTGGTGAGTCTCGCCCATGCTGATGTTACTTATGGCCATAGGATGAACCTTTGATCCAATTCTTGGAGGCTTTGAGGAGGCGCTCCATGTCTTTGAGCGTGTCTTCGGCCGGGGCTTCCCGAGCATAGCGCATCATCAGATTCCCCATGGGATCCAGGATATAGATTCGGTCCAAGGCCGCTGCTCCTTCCCCCAACAGGTCCAACAGCCGAACGCCTCCAGCCGCATCGGTCAAAGCGACCTGCATACCATCGAGCTCGTTGCCAAGCTCTGTAGCGAGGTCCTTCGCCCCGGGATCCGTCAAGATCAACAGCCGCTCGACGCTGAGCGAGCTCTCACCGAGCGCCAGGCGGATCTGGCGGATCGCGATGAGGTGATTGAGACAATCGTCGCGACACTCACCTCCCCCGAGATAGACCAGGGTCCACTTGCCGTCCAGCACGCTTCGATCAAGCTCCGTCCCTTCCGGCGTGAACAGCCCCAGCCCGGAGGGCAGGGGAACGACGGGGTCAATCAGCTGGCCCTTGTTGGTGCGACCAGAGGGCAAAAATTCCGGGTTCAGGTAAAAAAACCAGGCCGCGATGACGGGGGCCGCAAAGACTGCGACCATGATCCACAGGGGGGCCATGCTCCGCTTCTTTCCTTCGCCAGCCACAGCGCTCATAGCGAAATCCCCGTTTCGGGCCGACGCACCAGGCTCAGCCGCAACCAGAGCACCAGAGCGATCACAGCGAAGGCGAACCACTGAATCGCGTAACCGATATGCATGCCCTCTTTTGGCATCTCGCGCGGCCAACTGCGTAGGAAGCCACCTGGAGTATCAGGGTCCTGCAGGATCACCACCGGCAGCACCGGGTGGCCCGCCACGGCCGCGTACAGATCCACCGTGAGATAGGGCCAACGCGTGCCCCATTGTTTTGCGGCATCCGGTCCCCCGT
>JAJDOL010000220.1 GCA_022340195.1 Chromatiaceae bacterium | reverse complement strand
CCCCTGGATGCTGCACCGGCTGATTCGGCGCCTGGATCTGGAGCGCCACATGGAGGCCCTGACCTACCAAGCGCTGGCCATCATGGCCGGGGCCGCCCTGGTGATCTTCAGCTACTGGGTGGTGTTGCCGATCGCCCGGCTGGAGTTGGCCAATACGCGCAACCTGATCGCGGTCAGTCTGGCCGTGGTCCAGTTGGGTATGTTGATCATGGTGGCCCGCCGCCAGGTGGTGGCCCAGGTGATCGGTTTCATGTCCATGGAGAACGGCCTGTTCATGGCGGCGGTGGCCGCCACCCGCGGCATGCCCCTGGTGGTGGAGCTCGGCGTGGCCTTCGACGTATTGGTGGCCGCGGTGCTGTTCGGCGTCTTCTTCTTCCACATCCGCGACAACATCGACAGCCTGGACGTGGACCGCCTCAACCGTCTCTCGGAACGGGAGCCCGTGTCGTGAGTGTCCTCTATCTCACCGTCTTCCTGCCCGCCCTGGCCGCGCTGGGGCTGGCCCTGGTGCGCAACCTGCCTCTGGCAGGCTGGCTCAATCTCGGCGTCTGCGCCGCCGACCTGGCCGCCTCCATCCTGCTGGCCTTGCGCGTACTGGACGACGGCGAGTTGCTGGGGGGCGGATTTCACATAGACGCCTTCAATGTCTACCTGGTGGTCCTGACCTGCTTCGTCGGGCTCACCACGGCCATCTTCTCCCGCCCCTACATGGCCCACGTCTGCGAACAAGGCATGTGCAGTCCCAAGCGTATGCCCCTGTACCACAGCATGTTCCAATTGTTTCTGTTCACCATGCTGCTGGCGCTCACCACCGACAATTTGGGCGTGCTCTGGGTGGCGGTGGAGGGGGCGACCCTGGCCACGGTGCTGCTGGTCTCCCTGTACCGTACTCCGGAGTCGGTGGAGGCGGCCTGGAAGTATTTCATCCTCTGCGGCGTGGGTCTCGCCCAGGCTCTGTTCGGCACCGTGTTGATCTATTTCGCCGCCCAGCATGCCCTGCCGGACCCACAGCAGGGTCTCACCTGGAGCGTGCTGCATGCCCATGCCGGGGCGCTCAGCCCCACGGTGGTGGCCATCGCCTTCGTCTTCCTGTTGGTCGGCTACGGCACCAAGGTGGGGTTGGTGCCCTTGCACAACTGGCTGCCGGACGCCCACTCGGAGGGCCCAACCCCCATGTCGGCGGTGCTTTCGGGGCTGCTGCTCAACGTCGCCCTGTACGCGGTGGTGCGCTTCAAGATGCTGGCCGACGGCGCCCTGGCCGGCGGTGACATGCCGCAGCTGGCCGGTCACCTGATGATGGTCTTCGGCCTGGTCTCCTTTCTGGTGGCGGGGCTGTTCCTGCACCGCCAGCGCGACATCAAGCGCATGTTCAGCTACTCCTCCATCGAGCACATGGGGCTGGCCACCTTTGCCTTCGGTGTCGGCGGCCCGCTGGCCACCTTCGCCGCCCTGCTGCACATGCTGGTGCACTCCCTGACCAAGTCCGCCATCTTCGTCACCGTGGGCCACGCCGCCCACATCGCCGGCACCCAGAACATCGAGCGCATCCGCGGCCTGATCCGCACCCAGCCCGGGGTGGGATGGGGTCTGCTGCTGGGGGCGACGGCCATCGCCGGCTTCCCGCCCTTCGGTGTCTTCACCAGCGAGTTTCTGCTGCTCATCGCCACCATGGAGAGCTGGCCCTGGCTGACGGCGGTTCTGCTCGGCGGATTGGTCATCGCCTTCGCCGGCCTGTTCCGCAATCTGCACCCGATGGTCTATGGGAGCGTCCCCGAGGGGCAGGGGCCGGTACAGGCCAACATGCTGCCGGTCGCCGTGCACCTGGGGCTGGTGCTCTGGCTTGGATTGGCCATCCCGGGGTTTCTCTCCGGCTGGTTGGACCAGGCGACCCGCCTGATTGCCGGGAGGGGGCTGCTGTGAGCCGTTTCGACTGGCTGGCGGAGTATCTGCCCCGGCTCGAGGGCGAGCGTGTCGTGGTCCGCTCGGGTTCCGCCCGCACCCTGGCTCCGGCTCACTGGCTGAATCTGGACCACGAGGACTGGGGCCGTGCCGCGGAGCTTGCCGCCGCCATGGGGCTGCGCTGGGCTGGACTCTGGGGCGACCACCGCGGCTCGTCGCTCGTGGTCCACGCTTGCCTGGAATACCAGGGGGACTATCTGGTGTTGGGCACCGAGGTACCGGCGGACCGCCCCGAGCTGCGGTCCCACACCTCCTTCTATCCCGCCGCCGATCGCATGGAGAGGCACGCCGCCGACCTCTTGGGGCTGCGTTTCGATGGCCATCCGGACCCGCGCCGCTGGACCCGCCACCAGGCCTGGCCGGAGGAGGCTCATCCGCTGCACCCGGACTTTCCGGTACAAGGGGAGCCTCGTGGCCAAACGCCGCCGGACGCCGATTATCCCTTTCGAAAGATCCAGGGCGCCGGAGTATACGAGATCCCGGTAGGCCCGGTGCACGCGGGTATCATCGAGCCCGGCCATTTCCGTTTCCATGCCGCCGGCGAGCCTATCCTGAGCCTGGAAGAGCGCCTCGGCTATGTCCATAAGGGTATCGAGAAGATCGCCGTGGGCCGCGACGGCGACGCCCTCGTCCGGCTCGCTGGGCGGGTCAGCGGCGACTCTACGGTCGCCCATGCCTGGGCCGCCTGCCAGGCCCTGGAACGGGCCACCGGCTGCCGGGTGCCGGAACGTGCCCTGGTGCTGCGCGCCTTGCTGTGCGAGCGCGAGCGGGTAGCAAATCACCTGGGTGACATCGGCGCCATCTGCAACGACGTGGGCTTCCCCTTCGCCCAGATGCAGTGCTCGGCCCTGCGCGAGCAATGGCAGCGACGCAGCGCCGAGCTGTTCGGCCATCGCCTGCTGATGGACCGGATCATACCCGGCGGCGTCGTCTGCGATCTGGATGCTGCGGGTATGCAACGGCTGGGCACCGATCACCGGGCGCTGCGGCAGGTCACCGGTTCCCTGTTCGATCTACTGGACGACCTGCCATCCCTGGCGGACCGTCTGTTCTCCACCGGGCGGCTTTCCCCGGAAACGGCCCGGCGGCTGGGTGCCCCGGGCTACGTGGGCAGGGCGTCGGGGCAGGGCTTCGATCTGCGGACCGCCGGGCCCTATGCGCCCTACGACCGCTTCCCGGTGGAGGTACCGGTATTCGAGACCGGCGACGTGGCCGCCCGCATGCAGGTGCGCCAGGAGGAGATCCGCATCGGTCTGGAGCTGATGGACCGGCTGCTGGCCGGGCTGCCGGAAGGCCCTGTTCGCGAGCCCCTGCCGGAGCCGGGATGCGGTTGCGAGGGGCTGGGCATGGTGGAGGGCTGGCGCGGCGAGATCCTCAGCTATGTACGCCTGGACGATACGGGCCGGGTCGCCCGCTTCTTTCCCCGCGACCCGAGCTGGCTCACCTGGCCGGCCCTGGAGAACATCGTGCTCGGCAATATCGTGCCCGATTTCCCGGTCTGCAATAAATCGGTCAACGGATCCTATTCCGGGCAAGATTTGTAAACGAGACCACCATGCTGCGAATCCTTCACCGCATCCTGCGCACCGGAACCCTCACCGAGGCGTCCCCCGCCGGCCCGGACCCGGCGACCGAGCGCCTCGGTATCGAGGTACGGCGCCGGGTGGACAAGCGCTTCGCCGGCAGTCTGGCCATCCGGGAGGTGGACGCCGGCTCCTGTAACGGTTGCGAGCTGGAGATCCACGCCCTGAACAATCCCTACTATGACGTGGAGCGGTTCGGTGTCCATTTCGTCGCCTCGCCCCGTCATGCGGATCTGTTGCTGGTCACCGGTCCTGTCTCCCGCCATATGGAGGCGGCCTTGCGCCGCACCTGGGAGGCGACACCCGAGCCCCGCTACGTCATCGCCGCCGGCGACTGTGCCTGCCACGGTGGCGAGTTCGGCATCTCTTACGCCAGTTGCGGCGCGGTGGAGAGGGTCATCCCGGTGGACGTTCGCATCCCCGGCTGCCCGCCGGCTCCGGAGGTGCTGCTGCGCGGCATTCTGAGCCTGCTGGGGGACTGAGATGCGCGTTCGACCCCGGGACCGCCGGCATCCCGCCGGCAAATCTCGCCGGAGCCGGCAAGATACCGGCGGTCCCAATGCGTCGCGTGGCGGTAATACTGAAGGTGCAACAAGATGGAGCAAGTAATTCGCTGGTCGATCAAGAACCGCTTCCTGGTCCTGCTCGCCACGCTCATGCTGACCGGTTGGGGCATCCTTTCCATCAAGCAGACGCCGCTGGACGCCATACCCGACCTGTCGGACGTGCAGGTCATCATCCGCACGACCTTTCCCGGGCAGTCCCCGCGGGTGGTGGAGGAGCAGGTGACCTATCCCATCACTACCACCATGCTGGCGGTGCCGGGGGCGCAGACGGTGCGGGGCTATTCCTTCTTCGGCGACTCCTACGTCTACGTCATCTTCGAGGATGGCACTGACCTTTACTGGGCGCGGTCCCGGGTGTTGGAGTACCTGAATCAGGCCGCATCCAGCCTGCCCGCCGGCGTCCAGCCGCGGCTCGGACCGGACGCGACGGGGGTGGGCTGGGTCTACAGCTATGCCCTGGTAGACCCCACCGGCGGGCACGACCTGGCCCAGCTCCGCAGCCTGCAGGACTGGTTTCTCAAGTTCGAGCTGCAGACGGTTCCGGGTGTGGCCGAGGTCGCCACCGTCGGCGGCATGGTGCGCCAGTACCAGATCGTCGTGGATCCGGAGAAGCTGCGTGCCTACGGTATCCCGCTCGCGCGGATGACCGCCGCCGTCCGCGCCGCCAACCGGGAGGTGGGCGGCTCGGTGATCGAGCTGGCCGAGGCCGAGTACATGATCCGCACCCGCGGCTATATCAGCAGCCTGGAGGACATCGAGACCATTCCCATCGACGTCGACCCCCGCGGCACACCCATTCTGCTCCGGGACCTGGCGACGGTTCAGATCGGCCCCGAGATGCGGCGGGTGGTGGCGGACCTGGACGGGGAAGGGGAGATCACCGGCGGCATCATCGTCATGCGCTACGGGGAAAACGCCCTGACCACCATCGCCGGGGTCAAGCGCAAGCTCGACGAGCTCCGGAAGGGCCTGCCGGAGGGGGTGGAGATCCTGGAGACCTACGACCGCTCCGAGCTGATCCTGAACGCCGTCGACAACCTCGAGGAGAAGCTCATCGAGGAATTCATCGTCGTTGCCCTGGTGTGCCTGATCTTCCTGTTCCACCTGCGCTCCGCCTTCGTCGCCATCGTTACCCTGCCCCTGGGGGTGTTGACGGCCTTTATCGTCATGCACCACCAGGGCATCAACGCCAACATCATGTCCCTGGGGGGTATCGCCATCGCCATCGGCGCCATGGTGGATGCGGCCATCGTCATGATCGAGAACGCCCACAAGCACCTGGAGCGTTACCGCCAGTCTTACGGGCATGCGCCAAAGGGGCGTGAGCACTGGGTCGTGATCTCCGCGGCGGCTGCCGAGGTGGGTCCGGCCCTGTTCTTTTCCCTGCTCATCATCACCCTGAGCTTCCTGCCCGTGTTCACGTTGGAGGCCCAAGAGGGGCGGCTGTTCGCACCCCTGGCCTACACCAAGACCTACGCCATGGCCGCCTCGGCGGGGTTGGCGGTGACCCTGGTCCCGGTGCTCATGGGCTACTTCATCCGTGGCCATATCCCTCGGGAGGAGACCAATCCCTTGAACCGGCTCCTGATCTGGATTTACCGGCCACTGCTTCGGGGCGTCCTGGCGGCGCCCCGGGTCACCATCTTGGCGTCGGTTCTGATCTTTTCCAGTCTGCTGATCCCCATCTACGGCATCGGCGGTTGGCTGGAGCCCTTGAAATGGCCATTGCAAGTGATCGATCTGATGCGGCCGGATACGCGCCAAGACGGAGCCGTCACGACCATCGAGGGCTGGCAGGCGGCGCTCGTGGGGCGCTGGCGGGAGGCGACCCGCGGCATTCCCGTCCTGGAAGACCTGGGCTCGGGTCTGGGCTCCGAGTTCATGCCGGAGCTCTACGAGGGCGATCTGATGTACATGCCCACCACACTGCCTGGGCTGTCCGTGGGCAAGGCCCGGGAGCTTCTGCAGCAGACCGACCGGCTGATCGCCACCCTACCCGAGGTGGACCGGGTGTTCGGCAAGATTGGGCGGGCCGACACGGCGACGGATCCGGCGCCCCTGACCATGATCGAGACCCTGATCCAGCTCAAGCCCGAGTCCGAGTGGCGCGCGGGCATGACAGTCGACAAGCTGATCGCCGAGCTGGACCGGACCGTCGACTTCCCCGGCGTAACCAATGCCTGGGTGATGCCGATCAAGACCCGTATCGACATGCTCGCAACCGGCATCAAGACCCCCGTGGGCATCAAGGTTGCCGGGCCCGACCTGAAGGAGATCGAGCGCATCGGCAAAGACATCGAGCGTGCGGTGCTCCAGGTCCCGGGGACCGCTTCGGCCTTCTCGGAGCGGGTTGCCGGCGGGCGCTACGTGGAGATCCGCCCCGACCGGGTCGAGGCGGCCCGGGTGGGACTCAACATCGAGGATATCAACCAGGTCGTCGCCGCCGCGGTCGGGGGAATCAACGTTACCCAGACGGTGGAAGGACTGGAGCGCTACCCGGTCAATCTGCGCTTCCCGAGGGAGCGGCGCAACGACCTGGTCAAGCTGCGGGAGCTGCCCCTGGTGACCCCAACCGGTGCCCAGGTACCCCTGGGGCAGGTCGCCGAGGTGAAGATCGTCGATGGGCCGCCCATGCTCAAGAGCGAGAACGCCCGCTTGAACGGCTGGACCTTCGTCGACATCCGGGGTGTGGATGTGGGCACCTATGTCCGCCAAGCGCAGGCGGCGGTACGTGACCAGGTGCAGCTTCCACCCGGCTACTCCATCGCCTGGTCCGGCCAGTACGAGTACATGCTCAGGGCCAAGGACCGGCTCATCCAGGTGGTTCCCTTCACCCTGATCATCATCTTCATCCTGCTCTATCTCACCTTCCGCAGCACCGGCGAGGCGCTGCTGGTCATGCTCTCGCTGCCCTTCGCTCTGGTCGGGGGGTTCTGGTTCGTTTACCTGCTGGACTACAACCTCTCGGTTGCCGTGGCGGTCGGATTCATCGCCTTGGCCGGTGTTGCTGCGGAGTTCGGCGTCGTAATGCTCGTGTACCTGGACAACGCCCTGAAGGGGTTCGAGGAAGAGGGTAAGCTAAACGGCGTCGGCGACCTCAAGGCGGCCATCATGGAGGGCGCGGTCATGCGCGTGCGCCCCAAGGCCATGACCGTGGCCGTCATCATCGCCGGGCTGCTTCCCATCATGATCGGGCACGGAACGGGCTCCGAGGTCATGCGCCGCATCGCCGCGCCCATGGTGGGCGGAATGATCACCGCGCCGCTTCTGTCTCTGTTCGTGATCCCCGCTATCTATCTGGTGTGGCGGCGAAGGGAGATCGGGCGGGAGGAGGTCGGTACCCTTCCAGAGCCGAAGCCCGCTGTTGCGGCGGAGGCGGATATGTCATAGCGTGGTATGAGATTTTTCGGAGATCGCCTTATGCCCCGAGCGACTGATCGAGCTGATCCAGAAAGGCGGCCGCCGCCGGCGACAAATGTGCCCCCTGGCGGATGACGACGGCGAGCTGCCGTTCGATGCGCAGGTCGCGTACAGACAACTGGGTCACGTCCGGATTCGATTCCACGCCCACCTGGCTGACGAAGGCCAGGTTGCCGGTGCTGGCGACCATACGCAGAATGGCCGGAATCGAGCGCAGCTCCATCACGATATTCATTTCCACCCCGGCGTCTCGTAGTGCTGTATCAATAATCTGACGGATGGCCGTACCGCCCTCGAAGCCGACGAAAGGCAGCCCGTCCAGCTCGCGTGCCCGTATGCGCCCGCTGCCGGCCAAGGGGTGGTCGGGGCGGGCGACCAAAACGATGCGGTCCATCATCAAGGGTCTGACTTCCAGCTCGCGGCCCTGCACCGGCAGGGTAACCAGACCGACCTCGAGCTGACCTGCACGGACGTCGCGGGCGACCTCGCTGCTGCCGGCCTCTTTCACCTGAAAACGCACCGAAGGGTAGGCAGCCTGGAAGCGGGCGATGGCCGCGGGCAGGACGAACGACACCGCGGTGGCACCCCCGCCGATGCGCACCGTGCCCTCTCGCAGCTGTTGATGAGCGCGGACCCGTTCCTTTAGCAGCTCATAGCGGGCGACGATCAGACGGCCCTCCCGTTGCACCAGTCGCCCCAGCTCGGTTAGCTGAACGCCTCTGCGGCCCCGGTCGAGCAAAGGCGCGCCCAGCTGCTCTTCCAGTTGCTGGAGGCGCCGCGACAGGGCCGGCTGGGTGATGTGCAGGCGAGTCGCTGCGGCAGTCACTCCGCCGGACTCGGCGACAACCAAGAAGGAGTGGAGCAGCAGCAGATCCATAATGCAAAATTAGCATGAAAAACATAAAAACTATCCATTAGATGCATGTCAAATCCTCTGCTAGCCTGTATCCATCACACAAGAGAAGGGCGCGCCGTTCGGCCGCCCGATGTAGATCCAGAGAGGAACACTATGCTTGAAGCCTATCGCCAACATGTTGCCGAACGTGCCGAGCAGGGCATACCGCCGCTGCCGTTGAGCGCCGAGCAGGTCGCCGATCTGGTGGAGCTGTTGAAAAACCCGCCGGTGGGCGAAGAGGATACCTTGGTCGAGTTGCTCACCGATCGCGTACCACCGGGTGTGGACGAGGCCGCGTACGTGAAGGCGGCTTTCCTGGCCGCGGTGGCCAAGGGCGAGGCGAGCAGTCCGCTGATCGGCAAGCAGCGTGCCGTCGAGCTGCTGGGCACCATGCTTGGTGGCTACAACATCCAACCCTTGATCGATCTGCTGGACGATAAGGAGCTGGGAGGGCTGGCCGGCGAGCAGCTCAAGTTTACCTTGCTGATGTTCGACGCCTTCCACGACGTGAAGGAGAAGGCGGATGCCGGCAATGCCAACGCCCAGGCCGTTCTGCAGTCTTGGGCTGATGCCGAGTGGTTCACCCGCAAGGCCGATGTGCCCGAAGCGATCAAGCTGACCGTCTTCAAGGTCACCGGCGAGACGAACACCGATGACCTGTCTCCTGCGCAGGATGCCTGGTCGCGTCCGGATATCCCGCTGCACGGCCTGGCCATGCTCAAGAATCCGCGCGACGGCATCACCAATGCGGTGCAGCAGATCGCCGAGCTGAAGGAAAAGGGCTACCCGTTGGCCTATGTCGGCGACGTGGTCGGAACCGGCTCCTCGCGCAAGTCCGCAACCAACTCGGTGCTCTGGCACATGGGCGACGATATTCCCTACGTGCCGAACAAGCGCCAGGGAGGCGCGGTGCTCGGCGGTAAGATCGCGCCCATCTTCTTCAACACCGTGGAAGACTCCGGCGCCTTGCCCATCGAGTGTCCGGTCGATAACTTGAACATGGGGGACCTGATCGTCCTCGAGCCTTATGCGGGCAAGATCGAGAACGAGGCGGGGGAGGTCATTTCCGAATTCTCGCTGAAGACAGATGTCATCCTGGACGAGGTCAAGGCCGGCGGTCGTATCCCACTGATCATCGGTCGCTCGCTGACCGAAAAGGCACGTGAGGCAATGGGTCTCGGCCACACCGATGTGTTCCGGCGCCCGGTCGATCCGGCAGACTCCGGCAAGGGCTTCACCCTGGCACAGAAAATGGTCGGTAAGGCCTGCGGCCTGCCGGAGGGTCAGGGCATACGACCGGGAACCTACTGCGAGCCACGCATGGGTACTGTCGGCTCCCAGGACACGACCGGCCCAATGACCCGCGACGAGTTGAAGGAGCTCGCCTGTCTGGGCTTCTCCGCCGATCTGGTGATGCAGAGCTTCTGCCACACGGCCGCCTATCCCAAGCCGGTGGATATATTCACCCAGCACACGCTACCGGACTTCATACAGACCCGTGGGGGCGTGTCGCTGCGCCCCGGTGACGGTATCATTCACTCCTGGCTGAACCGCATGCTGCTGCCCGATCAGGTCGGAACCGGTGGCGACTCCCACACCCGCTTCCCGCTGGGCATCTCTTTCCCGGCCGGCTCCGGACTGGTGGCCTTCGGCGCGGCGCTCGGCGTTATCCCGCTGGACATGCCCGAGTCGGTACTGGTCCGGTTCACCGGGGAGATGCAGCCCGGCATAACCCTGCGCGACCTGGTCAACGCCATCCCCTACGCGGCCATCCAACGCGGCCTCCTAACCCTGGAGAAGAAGGGCAAGAAGAACGTCTACAATGGTCGCGTGCTCGAGATCCAGGGCTTGCCGAACCTGACCGTCGAGCAGGCATTCGAGCTATCCGACGCCTCTGCCGAACGTTCCGCCGGTGGCTGCACCATCGCGCTTTCCGAGGAATCCGTCGGCGAGTATCTGCGCTCCAATATCACCATGTTGCGCTGGATGATCGACAATGGCTATGAAGACAAGCGCACCCTGGAGCGTCGGGCCCGCGCCATGGAGGAATGGCTCAAAAATCCGATCCTGATGCGTGCCGACCCGGATGCCGAGTACGCCGAGGTCGTCGAGATCGATATGTCGGAGATCAAGGAGCCGTTGCTGGCTTGCCCGAACGATCCCGACGATGTGAAGCCCTTGTCTCAGGTCGCAGGCGACAAGATCGACGAGGTCTTCATCGGCTCCTGTATGACCAATATCGGCCACTTCCGCGCCGCCGGTAAGCTATTGCAGGCCGCGGGCGAGGTCATTCCCAGCCGTCTGTGGATCGCCCCGCCGACCAAGATGGACGAGCATCAATTAATGGAAGAAGGCTACTACAACATCTACGCCAGCTCCGGCGCTCGCACCGAGATGCCCGGCTGCTCGCTGTGCATGGGCAACCAGGCACGCATCGCCGCGGGCTCGACGGCGGTGTCCACGTCCACCCGCAACTTCCCCAACCGCCTGGGTCAGGGCGCCAATGTGTACCTGGCCTCCGCGGAGCTGGCAGCGGTCGCGGCGGTGATGGGCAAGTTGCCAACGGTCCAGGAATATATGGATTTCGCGACCAAGATCGATTCGATGGCTCCCGAGATCTACCGCTATTTGAACTTCGACAGAATGGATGAATACGTCGAGTCGGCAAAGCGGGGTAAGGAGATTGCAGTGGAGCTAGTCGCCTGATCCGGTTGCCACAAGGCGGCCGGTAACAACCGACCCTGCGACTCGCAGCATCTGCCCGAGCCCCAGTGCTCGGGCTTTTTCATTCAGATTCCATTCAAAGGCTCGGTTTGTTGGACTGTTCGTGGTGTGTTCGAGCCGATTTTAGATTTGCGGCATTACCACTGAAAATTCGGTGTCAGAAACTAAAGCAGCACGTGACGAGCCAGAACCAGGCTCGGCTGCATGATGCGATTGACGTCGGCGGCATTGAATACGAGCTCGTTCTCATGGTGATTCTGACGAACGACCAGGAAGGTGTCGGATCTCTAGGCCCTCGCACTCAGTAGGATGCGCAGGTTCTCTTCATCGTTGTCCGTACCCGCCACCAATCCCACCGCATTCCCAAAATCGGCCAGTTCAAGCGACTTCCTGTCGACATGTGCGCAAACCTGCTGTGTACCGTCTCTGTCCGTATCGTCTTCATCGGCGATATCGATGATCGAAAAGGTCATATCCCTCGCTGATCTTCAGATTGACCTCGTCGTTGCCGGTGAGCACGACCACCGCTTTGCATCTGGGATGTTGGACCCCGGCATCGAGCAAGTGCTGCGGCAGGCTGACGTCTGCACACGGACCCGGCATCGTTACCCGGTAGTTGCGCAGACGCAGAGCCTTGATGCGCTCGGTATCGGAATCGAGAACGGCCGTCGGGGTTAGGTCGTCGCTCAAACCGCGCGCTAAAAGGCTTCCCGTATCCGCTGCTGATCAGGCCGATCATCAGCGCTGCGAACAGGAACCAGGGACTATGGTGATCGGGTTCGTCGATTTCGCCCATGACGAATCCCAGATACAGCGCCGGGGCCAAGATAATGAAAAACCCGAAAACGCCCCATTCTAGATTCATTCGTATGAGCTCCATGTCAAGCGCCTGATTGCGTTCAAGCGCTACTCTGGCCTCCCGAACCGAAAACTTTGGCGTATGTATGCCTGACCCCTAGTCGGTTGTATAGTCGGTGACATCGATGGATTCAACCGCCTTGAGTTTCATCCGTCCGGGCGAG